>NZ_VXKO01000018.1:0-41014 GCF_008711475.1 Francisella sp. SYW-2
GACTAGACATGATTGTAAATGCTATTCAAAAAATTGGATTTTATAGCAATGATTTCTCCTTGTGTCTCAAAATATTCAATAAAACTACTAAGGAACTTAAAATATGAAAAAATTATCGTGTACAGAGGTAATTAGCATAACTAGATAGAAAATGATAAAATAAACAAGGTAGAGTGGACTTTTTTAAGGGCTTTGAACTTAGCTATGATAAATGTAACAAAAACATATTTGCCAGATATTGAAAAATATAAACAATATATTGATCAAATATATAGTCGTGGACAAATTACTAATAATGGGCCTCTTGTTAAGGGATTGGAGCAGCGTTTAGCCGATTATCTAGGAGTTAAAAATATTGTTCTAGTTTCTAATGGGACAGTTGCTTTAGAAGTGGCTTATAGGGCTTTAGATGTTAAGGGATTTGCTATTACGACGCCGTTTTCTTTTGTTGCTACAACTAGTTCTTTAGTTGCTAATGGTGTTAAGCCAATATTTGTTGATATTGATAAGACGACATTTAATATTGATGTAAATAAAATAGTAGGTCAAATAACACCAAATACATCAGCGATAGTTGCTACACAGGTGTTTGGTAACCCATGTGATATTGAGTCGATTGATAGGATTGCTAGAGAGTATAATTTGAAAGTGGTATACGATGCGGCACATGCTTTTGATGTCAAATATAAAGGTGAGAGTGTTCTTAACTTTGGAGACATATCAACCTTAAGCTTTCACGCTACTAAGCTTTTTCATACTATTGAAGGAGGGGCGCTTGTAACAAATGATGATGAAGTTGCTGAGAGAGCAAGATTTTTGATAAACTTTGGCATCAAAAATGCTGAGGAGATTCCTCATTTAGGTACTAATGCAAAGATGAATGAATTTGAGGCAGCTATGGGGTTGTGTGTGTTGGATGATATAGATATTATTTACAACTCTAGAAAGAACATTGCAGAAAGGTATAAAGCAGAATTAAAAGATCTAGTTCAGTTCCAAAAGTTTAACCACTATGCTACGGAGAATTATAGCTATTTCCCAGTATTATTTAAATCAGAAGAGAGTCTTAAGAAGGTACAAAGTGCTTTGAATGAGAAGAGTATTTTTCCTAGAAGATATTTTTTCCCTTCATTAGATACCCTTAGCTATATTGAACCAAAACAGTATATGCCAATATCTAGAGATATATCAAGACGAATAATGTGTTTACCAATTTATTATGGACTCGAAGAAAATGTTCAAGAGCAAATAATATCAACTATTAAGGGAAATTTATGAAAGTTGCAATAATGCAGCCTTATTTTTTTCCATATATTGGCTATTGGCAATTGATCAATATGGTAGATATTTTTGTGATATATGATGATGTCAATTTTATTAAGAAGGGTTATGTCAATAGAAATAATATTTTACTTAATAATAAGCGATATAGAATTACTTTAGAGCTTTTGGGGGCTAGCCAAAATAAGCTTATTAATGAAATTTCTTTGGGCAGTAATGGATCTAATATACTGAAAACAATTAAGCAAGCGTATTCTAAAGCTCCGTATTTTAGTAATGTTTATGATTTATTGGAAAAAATAATGACCAATGAAGAAAAAAATCTAGGTTTGTTTTTAGAAAAATTGATTAAAAATGTATCTAGTTATATTGGTATAGATACTAAGTTTATAAGATCTAGCGATCTTCGCAAGGATAATGATCTTAGAGGGCAAGATAAGATATTGCAGATTTGTCAGCTATTCGATGCAGATACTTATATAAATGCAATTGGTGGTAAAGAGCTTTATGATAAACAATCATTTTTTGATAAAGATATAAGTCTAAGTTTTATAGAGTCTGAAATTGTTGAGTATCCGCAATTTGGTAATGAGTTCTGTGCATATCTTTCAATTGTAGATGTTTTGATGTTTAATAGTGTTAGTGAAATTAAAAAAATGCTTAATAACTATAAACTTGTATAAGAGAGAATTATGGCTAAAGTTATAATCTTTGGGGTTGGTCAGATAGCTGAGATAGCCCATTTTTATTTGACTAATGATAGTGAACATGAAGTAGTTGCTTTTACAGTAGACAGAGAGTTTCTGTCTATAAAGGACTTTCATGATTTGCCAGTAATAGCTTACGAAGAATTATTGGAGAGATATCCACCTAGTGATTTTAAGCTTTTTATTCCTATTAGTTATAAAAAAGTAAATAAGCTTAGAGCAGAAAGATTTTATGATGCTAAAGCAAAAGGCTATGAATGTGTAAGTTATATAAGCTCGAGAGCAGTCTATTATAATACTCCAGTAGGAGAGAATTGCTTTATATTAGAGGATAATGTTATTCAACCCTTTACGGAGATTGGAGATAACTGCATTTTATGGAGTGGTAATCATATCGGACATCATAGTAGGGTGGGGAATCACTGCTTTATAGCTTCTCATGTTGTTGTATCTGGTAGTGTAACAGTTGGTGATTATAGTTTTATTGGCGTGAACTCAACTGTTAGAGATAATGTGATACTGGGAGATAGTAATGTAATAGGTGCTGGTTCGGTTATTCTCTCTGATACTAATACTAATTCTGTATACTCTCCAAAAGAAACTGAGAAATCAAGAGTTCCTAGTAATAGATTAAGGGGAATATGATGAAGTGGCAGAAAAAAGGATTAATTTATGCTCCAAAAGGTGAATATTCGTGGAATCAGTCACATGCTTCTGTGCCAACGGTATACAAGGTAAATGAAAATATATTACGTGTATATTTTGCTACAAGAGATACCAAAAATATGACTAATATATCGTATATTGAAGTGAATGCTGATAATCCCAATCAAATACTATATATACATGATAAACCGGTTATTGTTCCAGGTAATGCTGGGATGTTTGATGATTGTGGTGCAATGCCATCTCATGTTATTGATGTTGGAGATGAGGTATGGATGTATTATCTCGGGTGGAATGTTAGAAATACTATTGCTTATCATAATTCGATTGGGCTTGCGATTAGTCAAGATGGAGGTGTTACGTTTAAAAAATTATCTGAGGGTCCTCTTTTTGATAGAAATTATATTGAGCCTTATTACAGCGCAGTTCCATATATTTTAAGAGAAAATGGTATTTGGAAGATGTGGTATCTTTCAAATACAAAGTGGGTTGAGTATGAAGGTAAAAGTGAACCTTTTTATCATATTAAATATGCTGAGTCGCATAATGGTATAGATTGGAAAAGGGAAGGTAGGGTAGCTATTGATTATAAAGATGAAGCTGAGTGCGGTATAGTTAGGGCATGTGTGCTTAAGGATGATGAAGTCTATAAAATGTGGTATGCTCATAGAAATTTACATAACTATCGCACAGACAAAAATAGTAGTTATCGTATAGGCTATGCTGAGTCATCTAATGGTATTGACTGGAGTAGGAAAGATAGTGAAGTGGGAATAGATGTTAGTGATGCTGGATGGGATAGTGAGATGATAGAATATCCATTTGTCTATGATCACAATGGCAAGAGATATATGTTTTATAATGGTAATACTTTTGGTAAGACAGGTTTTGGATATGCTGTTTTGGATGATAGTGAATATTAGTTATATAGATTGTATCTTGTTATAATGCTTTTTTAAATGATAAATATATAAATGTGCGTAGCTACTGGCTTTATTATTGCATCGGAATTGTTTGGGGTAGTTTATGGTAAAAATAGAAAAAGATATTATGAAAGACTGGAGTGAAGATGCTAAACCTTTGTTAAGCGTGTATTGTGCAACTTATAATCATGAGAAATATATTAGTCAGGCAATTGATAGTTTCTTGATGCAAGAAACAGACTTTCCATTTGAAATAATTATAAACGATGATTGTTCAAAAGATAACACAGCTAAAATAGTTTCTGAATATTATGCTAAATACCCAAATATTATTAGACCTATATTTCAAACTGAAAATCAGAATAGTATAGGTCTAACTCCATTTGTTGATATAATGATGCCTATATCAAAAGGTAGATATATTGCGACTTGTGAAGGTGATGATTATTGGACGGATCCTTTGAAGTTACAAAAGCAGGTTGATTTTCTTGAGAGCCACCCGAACTTTATGGGTTGTGTGCATGCGACTAGGATAGTAGAAGAATATGAAGAGACACTTGATATAATACCACACAATGCTCACAAAGCTGATGTTTTTACTTTTGAAAACTACTCAAAAGCCGAGTGTTACTTCCATACAAGCTCTTGTGTATACAGATATGAAAGTAAGTATAAATCACAAGTAGATGAATATTTTAAATATGCCTGTGGAGATTGGTATTTCTCAATGGTATTTTCGAGTTTTGGTCCAATAAAATACATTGATGAGGTAATGTCTGTATATAGGATTCATGGCCAAGGTATGTGGAGTACAAAAGCTAAAGATGATAAAGAATTTGCTAATATATTGTTATGTATTAAAGCCGCGGATGTTTTCCCTGAAAAATATCAGCAAAATTTCTATGAAATAATTTTGAATTCTATTAAATGTAATAGTATGAATGTAGATAAGCTTTCAGAATTTTTAATGGGGCATCTTAATTCTGAAAATATACAAAAAATAATGAGAGTTTTACTAAAAGCTATTGGTGATATGCAGTCTAATATTAGCAAGCATATAAGTACTATTAAGGAGTGTAATGATTATATAAAAGTACTAGAGAAGTCTCTAGATTATGAAAAATCAATAACGTTGTATAAGCATATGAAATTAGTACTGCGTAAGTTTTATAATAAGATTGTGAGAAAAGTATAGTTTATTATTGCTGATGTCGTAGTCTTTAATCTGAGTGTGTGATTTCTCTGGAAGGTAGTTTGATGATAGAGTTATTAAAATTTAAAGTTTACGGGGATGATAGAGGTTCTCTTGTATCATTAGAAGAAAATAAGAACATCCCTTTTGTGGTTAGAAGAGTATATTACATTTTTGATACAAAGTCGGATGTTCGTAGAGGATTTCATGCTCACAGAGATTTAGAGCAAGTTTTGATATGTGTGTCTGGTAATTGTAAGGTTTTGGTTGACGATGGTAGCTCTAAGAGAAATATTCTACTTGATAGCCCTGATAAAGGTTTGATGATATCTGGATTAATCTGGAGAGAGATGTATGACTTTTCTCCTAACTGTGTGCTTATGGTTTTGGCAAGTGAATTGTATGATGAAAATGATTATATTAGGAATTATGATAAATTTTTAAAAGAGGTTGCTCATGAAAAAGACTAAAAAACTTGTTATAGTTGGAGTGGGTGAAACGGCTTTAATTGCATACCAATATTTTAATTATGATTCTGAATATGAGGTTGTTGCATTTAGTGTTAACCAGCAATATATTTCTGAAAAAACGATGTGTAATTTGCCTGTGATTCCCTTTGAAGAATTAGAGCAAGTATATTCTCCTGAAGAATTCGAAGTCTATGTTGCTATTAGTTCTAGCAAATTAAATAGAAATAGGACTAAAATCTATGATGAAGTTAAAGAAAGAGGGTATGTTTGTGCAAGTTATATAAGTTCTAGATCTTTCGTGTGGAGAAATGTTGAAATTGGTCAAAACTGTTTTATATTTGAAAATAATACATTACAACCATTTGTTAAAGTGGGTGATAATGTAACTATTTGGAGTGGTAATCATATTGGTCATAATACTATTATAAAAAACAATTGTTTTATATCTTCTCATTGTGTTATTTCGGGATTCTGTGAAATAGGTGATAGTAGCTTTCTCGGAGTAAACTGTACTATTGAAAATAATATTAAAGTTGCAAAAGATAACTTCATCGGAGCTAGAACTCTTATACAGAAAGATACCCCTGAAAAAGCATTTTATCAAGAGAAACAAACAGATTTGTCTAAAGTGGATAGTCATAGATTATTTAGGATTAAGGAATAAAAAACTATTATGAAATGGGAAAAAAAAGGGTTGATTTATACACCCCCTAAAGATAACAGTTGGAGAGATAATTCAGCATTAACACCTACAGCATATTTGTTAAATGATGAGGTTATTAGAATATATGTGAGTTTTAGAGATACTAAAGGAGTGGGAAGAATAGGATTCGTAGATGTTGAAGCAAAGAATCCATCAAAAATAATACAGATTTCTAATAAGCCAGTGCTTGATGTTGGACAACGAGGTATGTTTGATGATAATGGGATGATCCTTGGTGATTTAATTAATGTGGATAATAAAATTTATATGTATTATGTTGGATTTCAAAAAGTTGAGAACGTTAAGTTTTTAGCATATTCAGGCTTAGCAATTAGTCATGATAATGGAGAATCTTTTATAAGATATCAGCAAACTCCTATACTTGATAGAACTCAGGAAGCTCTTTATATTAGGGCAATACATTCTGTAATATATGAGGATGAAAAATTTAGAGTTTGGTATGCAACAGGTAGTGGTTGGGAGAATATAAATGGGGTCGATTATCCACAATATGATATAAACCATATTGAGTCTGATAATGGTATTGACTTTTCTAATCAAGGAATTAAATGTATTGAGAATAATAATCAAAATAAAGAATATAGAATTGGTAGACCAAGAGTATATAAGTATAAAGACAAATATATAATGAATTTTACATATGGAACAACTGATGGTAGATATACAACTGGTCAGGCAGAATCTTTAGATGGTGTAAGCTGGCTTAGAGACGATTATAAAAGAGGTATAGATTTATCAGAAGATGGGTGGGATTCTGTACATTTAAGTTATCCATCTGTTATAAAAACTAATTATGGAACATATATGTTTTATAATGGTAATAATATGGGGCTTGATGGTTTTGGTTACGCAAAGTTAGTAGAGAATTAAATGAAATTGATTAGATATACTACAGACAAAAAAAAAGATTGGGATCTATTTGTAGCTAATGCAAAAAATAGCCATTTTATGTTTTATAGAGATTATATGGACTATCACTCTGATAGATTTAAAGACTTTTCCTTAATGTTTTATGATGAAAAAGGAAAAGTATTAGGACTACTTCCAGCAAATATTAAGGATGATGTTTTGTATTCTCACCAAGGCTTAACATTTGGAGGTTTTTTAATAGATACAAATTTAAAAACAAAAAGTATGTTAGAGCTTTTTGATGTTTTAAAAGAATATCTTCTGAAGCAACGCATTAAAAAAATTATCTATAAATGTATTCCATATATATATAGTGGTTTGCCAGCGGAAGAGGATCGTTATGCTCTTTATATTAATGAAGCGAGTCTTATTAGGCGAGATGTAACAACGACAATCTTGCTGGATAATAAGATTAAGTACCAAGAGCAAAGAAAGAGAGCTATAAAAAAAGCTTTTAAAAATGGACTCATCATTGAAGAATCAGCTGATTATAATTCTTACTGGAGTATACTTAGAGATGCATTGAAACATCAACATGATGCAACGCCTGTACATAATGAGGATGAGATTAAAAGATTAGCACAACTATTTCCAAATAATATAAAATTATTTGTAGTAAAAGAAAGTGAAAAGATTTTAGCAGGAACAGTTATATTTGAAAATTCAGATATAGTCCATACCCAATATCTTGCTAGTTCTGAGCAAGGTCGAAAAGTAGGTGCTTTAGATTTTGTCCTAGACTATTTGATTTCTAATAAGTATAAAGATAAGAAATATTTTGATTTTGGTATTTCAAATGAGGATAATGGAAAATACTTAAATGAAGGTCTTATTGCTCAAAAAGAAGGTTTTGGTGCAAGAGCTGTTGTACATGATTTTTACGAGATAAGGGTTTGAAAGATGATCAAATTTCTTGATTTACAAAAAATAAATAATTTATATCAGCAAGAATTAAAAGATGCTTGTGCTAGAGTTATTGATAGCGGATGGTATATTCGTGGTAGTGAATGTGAAAAGTTTGAAGAAGAGTTCGCTAATTATTGTGGTACTAGGTACGCTATTGGGGTTGCAAATGGCTTAGATGCTCTTGTATTAATTATTAGGGCATATAAAGAGTTAGGAGTTTTTAAAACTGGAGATGAGATTGTAGTTCCAGCTAATACTTATATTGCAAGTATTTTAGCTATATCTGCTAATAATCTAGTACCTGTGTTAGTAGAACCTAACATAGATGATTATCTATTAGATGCAGATAAAATTGAATCAGCTATCACAGCTAAGACAGTAGCTGTAATGCCAGTACATCTATATGGCCAAACTTGTCAGATGGACAAGATAAGTACTATAGCAAAGAAACATAATCTTAAAGTGATAGAAGACTCTGCTCAATCCCATGGCGCATATTTTGCTGATAAGATATCAGGCAATCTCGGAGATGCTAGCGGTTTTAGTTTTTATCCCGGTAAAAATCTAGGTGCACTAGGAGATGCAGGGGCTGTGACAACTAATGATAAAGAATTAGCAAATACTTTATCAGCTCTAGCAAACTATGGTAGTCATGAGAAGTACAAGAATCTATATAAGGGTACAAATAGTCGTCTTGATGAAATTCAAGCAGCTATGCTAAGAGTTAAATTAAAATATCTTGATATAGATATACAAGTTAGAAGAGAGATTGCGGGGTATTATATATCTAATATTAAAAATGATAAAATCATCCTACCAATTCAAAACTCTCAATTAAATATTCAAAACTACCAAAACCATGTTTGGCATGTGTTTGTAGTTAGAACAGCAAATAGAGATAAATTACAAAAATATCTACTAGATAATAACATTCAAACAGTTATTCATTACCCTATAGCTCCACATCATCAAGAGGCATATAAAGAGTTGTTAAATGATAGTTATCCTATTAGTGAGCAGATTCATGAGCAGATACTAAGTTTACCAATTGGACAACATTTAAGCCAAAATGATATAAAAGAAATAGTGAGAGTTATTAATGAGTATAAATAATCCTTTAGTCTCAGTTGTCGTACCTGCGTATAATCATGAGAAATATATTGCTTACACTATTGATTCAATTGTTAAGCAAACATATAAAAATATTGAGTTGATAGTAATAAATGATGGTTCTTCTGACCAAACGGCTGATGTTCTTAGAAAAGAACTAGACAAAGTTTCCTATAGATTCTTTAATGTATTGTTTATTGACAATAAAGATAATCAAGGCGTAGTTAAATCATTAAATGAGGCACTTTCTCATGTGCAGGGAGAGTATGTATCTTTTTGTTCATCTGATGATACATTATTGCCAAATAATCTGGAAGAGCTAGTTAAATTTTTGTCTAAGAATGATGATTATGTGTTAGCAGTTGGTGATAATGAAATTATTGATGGTCAAAACATTCGTTGCTATTGGGATATTGAACAAAAAAATGTATACAATGCTACAGATTCCGTATATAAGACATTTGCTAGTCTGTTGAGACATAATCGAAAAGACGTAGATTTCTTGTCAACCAACTTTGGTAAATATCAAACTTTTTTAATTGGGAACTATATACCTAACGGATTTGTTATCAGGAAGCAGGTTCTTTACGATAAGATGGGAGGATATCCAACTAATTGTCGACTTGAGGATTTAGGATTGCATTTATATTTGTCGAGATACGGAAAGTATAAATTTATTGACCAGCCATTAGCCCAGTATCGCTGGCATGATGAGAATACATCGCATAAAAGTGAAAAAATGCTTAGAGATACTATTGACACATTAAATACGCAATGGGACTATGCAAATAAAAAACTTGGATTTGAATTTCTATCTAAATTGTTTATCAAGCATCCGCTTTACAAGGATTTGTTATATGAGCTATGCAGATTATTCCCTGCAGAAGCAGCTTGTGAGATTAGGAAGTATAGCTTTATGATAGAGGATAAGAATATCAATCTGGAGGAGTGTAACTCAATACTATCAAGGTGTGAGATGGATTTAGAAAATTATAAAGCTGAAGTTAATAGTATATATAATTCTTTAGGTTGGAAGTTGATGAGACCATTCCGTATATTAGGTAACGTCATTATTAGTAAAAAGAATTTTTAGATCGTTAATGTTATGCTTTATCTATATATAGGAGATATAAGAAATATAATTAAAAGTACTAAAGCTTAATAAGTTATTTTAGTCATTATTCTAATCTGCTGTTATATATAGATTATGAAAAATTAAAATATTGGTATGGTTATAAAAGGCAAGTTAATAAAATGAAAATGGCATCGTTGTTTCCAGTAGGAAGTACTAGAAGAGAGGTTGTTAGTAAAATATATCGTAAGTTTAGGCCGAGAAGTGAGTCTGAGCTTATTAGACAGGGGTTTTTAGCAGGATCAAAAGCATTTGATGAAAGTAAAGAAACTATAATACTAGTCTCGCATCAGTCGTCAGCGACTGGAGCACCTCTTTTAGGACTTAATATAGGTATGTCTCTAAGTGAGAAGTTTAATCTTATCCATTATGTGATGGACAAAGCTGAAATACATGATGATTTTAAAAAAGATTGTGCCTTACTGATTGAAGAGTTAGGTGAGAGCACTAAAAGTACATCATTAAAAATTTTAAAAGAAGTTAGCAGAGATTTTTCAATAAAAGCTGTTATTGGTAATTCAGTAACAACTTATTCGGTTTTAAGTAGTGCTAGTGACCTAAAGCTACCAACCTTATCGTTAATTCATGAATTTGCAGGTTATGTTGAATCAGCAAAGATAATGTTAGATACAATTATTGAGGCAGATAGAGTTATAGTTCCGGCTGAAATTATCAAAGCTTCAATAATGGAGCAGTTAGCCAAGGCTGCTATGATTTTTAATGAACCGTCAAATATTGTTATACAACCTCAAGGTAAACTTCCATACATACCTAGTAGCTATGGTAGTCCAGATAGTGTCGAGCAGATATTGAAGAAGATAGGTGTTCAAGATAGGAACGATTATAAAATAATTGTTGCGGCAGGTTCTGTTCATATTAGGAAAGGTGTGGATTTGTTCATATATCTTTCAAAATACATAAAGAAATACTATGATGGTAAATGTAAGTTTGTTTGGGTTGGGAGTGGACTTAAGGAATCAGATTGTTCATTTTCATTTTTATTAAAAAGAGAAGTTAAGAGTTTGGGGCTAGAAGATGACTTTGTATTTTTAGGTCATCAACAAAATTTAGATAGTATTTTATCTATAGCAGATATGTTTTGTTTAACCTCTAGAATGGATCCTTTTCCAAATGTTGTAGTTGATGCTCTTGAGGCTAATGTTCCTGTTGCATGTTTTAGAGGGGCGTCTGGATCTGTAGAATTTCTTGAGAAACATAACGCAAAGGCAATAATTGTAGATTATTTAGATACTCACCAGCTTGGGTATGAGATTGCTAAATACCTTAAAAAAGCTACGGTTGTGGATACTCATAACTCAGAAATAGTTAAGCAACATCTTGATTTTGGTAAATATGTTGATTTTTTAATTGAGCAGATAGATATTTGCGAAAAATATAATGCTGAAAATCAGAATATTTTAGCAAATATTGAAAAATCAAAATATTTTGATCGTGAATATATTAAGCTTTCTGAGTTAGAAGATAACTATGAGTTTTGTTATGTTCAGTCTGTTTATCACTACATACTAAGTCAACGTAAAGGATTATATCGTTTGACTCCAAATCCATGTGCTGGCTTTTCAACCTATAAATGGGCACTAGAAAATGATTCTTACAATAAAGTTCCATTCTATGAAGCTATAAAAAATAATGTTCATTCTACACATGAGTGCCATAAGACGCCTTTTAATTTTGAGACAAAATATAGTGGCAAGTTTGCAGTGCATTTACATCTGTATTATGTTGATTTAGCTGAGGAATTTAATCAATATTTTAAGAATCTACCTACAGGATATGATCTGTATATTACAACTGTTGGGGATGAAGATATTTTGACTATTAAAGAAATGTTTAGAGATAGCGGTGCTAATAATATAGAAGTTATAAAGGTTGAAAATATTGGTCGTGATGTTGCGCCAATGATATTTGATCTTAAAAAAATAATATTTAATCGTAAATATGATGTTATTGGCCATTTCCATAGTAAGAAATCTGTAGGTGTTGCAAATAATTTAGGAGATAGATGGAGAAAGTATCTATTAGATAATCTAGTAGGTTCTCAAACCATAGCAAACTCTGTTCTAAGTTTGTTTGAAAATGAGAAAGTGGGTCTTGTTTTTGCTGAGGATAGGCATTTTATGGATATGGGAGATAATAAGTCATATATCGATGAGTTAGGTGCTATGCTAGGACTACCAGAAGTAAATGAGACTCCGTTGTTCCCATTAGGAAATATATTTTGGGCTAGGGTTGATGCTATTAAAGACATGTTTGAGTTGGAAAAGGATATAGTGATACAGCCAGAGCCTCTTCCATATGATGGCAGTTTCATGCATGCGTTAGAGAGAATGACGCCAGCTGTTGTAAATAAGAATGGCTATAAGTATGTAACAGTTTATAAGGATGGTACATCGTGGTAGTCGGAGGAGGTCAGTTAGCTCAAGCATTTCATAATTACCGAGACAATGATAGTGTCGTTATTTTTGCTAGTGGGGTTTCTAACTCTAACTGTACTGAGCAAAGAGAATTTGATAGAGAAAGAAAACTTCTCGAAACTATAATCAAAGATAATTCTGATAAAAAGTTTGTATATTTTAGTAGTTGTGCATTATCGGCTGAAGATTATCCTAAAAACTCATATTATACTCATAAAATACAGATGGAAAGCATTATAAAGAAGCTTTCAAATAAATATTTTATCATTAGGCTTCCGCAACTATTTGGAAATTTAAAATTACATAATACTCTAATAAATTATATTTATCATGCTATTAAAAGTAATAATATAATGAGTGTATATTCAGATGCATATAGATATGTTATTGAGATAGAGGATGTCAGGACGTTTGTTGATTCATATTTGGCAAATGGTGCTCTATGTTCTACTATTGATCTTGCTAATCCATATAGATATAAGATTTTAGAGATTATAGAAACTTTTGAAAGTCTTCTTAACAAAAAGGCTAACACTGTAATTATACAGAAACAAGATAAATATATTTTAGACCTCAGTAAGCTTAATAGGTATATCCAGGAAAATAATATTAATATAGAGTTTGGAGAAGATTATCTAAAAAACAAACTTTATGAAAAAATAAAAAAGATAAATGGCGTATAGAGTAATACTAGCGAGTTATTTAATCTTATTGTATTTATGATTATAATGTCTAGCATATATTTATCTAAGTTTTATAAGTAATGTCTAAATTAAGAAGTGAGAGTCAAATATTATCACATTGGCAAAATAATAAACCAATATTGAGTGTTTGTTGCACTGCATATAATCAAGAGAAATATATTGAAAAGGCTTTAGAAGGTTTTTTATCTCAACAAACAGATTTTCCATTTGAAATAATCATAAGTGATGATTGCTCGACTGATAGAACTACAGAAATACTTAATAGTTATCTTGAGCAATATCCAAATATTATTAGATTAGTTTATCAACAACAAAATCAATACTCAAAAGGGGCTTTGCCTATAAGAGACTTTATTTTACCCGTCGTCAGAGGTAAATATATAGCATTGTGTGAAGGAGATGATTATTGGACAGATTCTACTAAATTACAGCAGCAAGTTGATTTTTTGGAGCATAATCCTGAATTTATGGGTTGTGGTCATAATACAAGATTTTTAATTAATGGAGAGTTGACTGATAGATTATTTGTAGATTCTAGTAATAAGAAAGATAGTTATAAATTTGATGATTTTATTGATTCCGCCTACTTGCATACAACATCTTTAGTTTTTAGATATGATGCACATAAAAGTCAGATTAATGAATACCTTGCTAAATACTCATCTGTTAAACGTAATGATGTATATATGTTGTTGGTATTTTCAAAATTTGGCTCAATAAAATATATAGATAAAATCATGTCTGTATATAGAATGAATGATGGTGGTATATGGAGTGGCGCGGATGAGCAAGCACAGCTAATTATGTTTTTGCATGGTTGTGTAGATTTTAGCTATATATTTGGTGAGGAGTACAGAGATAAATTTCTTTACTCATTCGCTAATACATTAAGTGAAAGTATAGGTGCTACTACACCAAATTTTATGTCAGAAGTATTAAAAGAATTCTCAATAAGAGATTTTGAAGTTATTGTAGAGAGTTTTGCAAGATTTAAAAAAAGAGATAATGAGACTATTAGAGAATGTAGTGAGTATATTGAGTTTCTTGAAAAGCAAGTTAATGATAATAGTATCAAATCACTGATTATAAAGTTTGTTAAAGTAAGTGGGCTTTACAATATTTTTGAGAAGCTAAAGAGATAAGATAGATAATTATTTTAAAAATGAAATGAAACAATTATTTTATGTAGTATTATTATTTATAAGTGCAACTTTGAGATTAATACATTGAGTCATATAAAGTACAGAAAAGATATAGATGGTTTAAGAGCATTAGCAGTATTGTCAGTAATATTTTTTCATTTGGATATAAGCTTTTTTAAATCAGGCTTTTTGGGTGTAGACATTTTTTTTGTAATATCAGGATATCTTATAACTTCAATAATTATCAGAGATCTTCAAGAAGGACGTTTTTCTCTTAAAAATTTTTACTTAAGGAGAGCTAGAAGGATTCTACCAGCATTAATCGCAGTTCTAGTATTTTCTAGCTTCTTCGCGTGGTTGGTGCTGTTACCAGCAGAGCTAAGACAGTATGCTAAAACAATGGTGAGTGCATTAGCATCGGTCTCTAATATATACTTTTATAACTCTTTATCATTTGGCTATTTTGCTTCAGATGCATCTATAATTCCTTTATTACATACATGGTCACTAGGCATTGAGGAGCAGTTTTATTTCTTTTGGCCAGTAATGTTGATATTTGTATTTAACCTTGGCATCTCATGGAAGCAAAACGAAAGCTTCGGTGTAAAATCTAAAATGTTAGTAGCTACTCTGCTACTTTTTTCATTTTCTTTGTATTTTTTTTTCTATAAAAGTGCTCAATCATATTATTACTTCCCTACCACAAGAGCATTTGAGCTTTTAGTAGGTTGTTTAGTTTCTGTTTATAGTTTAAACAGAAAGCCTATACAAACTAGTTTTTTTGCGAATATGTTGAGCGTGATAGCTCTAATACTTATGCTAGTGCCAATATTGTTTATAGATGTTCAATATCCAAGTTGTTGGATGTTGGTAGTTTGTATTGGCGCTGCTTTATATATTTATGCTGGCTTTTCTGCTATAGAATTACCATTGGTAAATAAATTTTTTTCAATTAATATTGTTGTAGCTATAGGGCTCATATCTTATTCTTTATATCTATGGCATTGGCCAATTATTGCGTATGTCAACTATTTGAGTATAGAGAAAACTACAGTTGTAAAAATAGTCATATTGTTATTAAGTTTTGTTTTATCTATTTTTTCATATTATCTTGTTGAGAAACCATTAAGATTTAAATATAAATTTTCTATATTAAAAACTCTTGGCTTATTATGGTTATTGCCTATGATTGTCGCTATTGCTTTTGCATTAAGCACTAAATATATTCCAAATTTTGGATTTAATAAAGCAATAGGAGACTTTAAAATTGTTTCTCAGCATGAAGATGGATCTTTTGTTTATGAATATCCAGAGTGGCAATCAAAGCATAAGCTTAAGTATGACAGTATTTGGCAAGATCAAGGATATAAGAATACAGCCGAGCTTAGCTCTTTGATTAAACATCACTATGATGTTGTAATATTTGGTGACTCGCATGCAAAAGTTGCAGCACCAATGATAAGTAAATGGACAGCTGATTTGAATATGACTATGCTTGTGGCCGGTGGAACTCAGCTAGCTGTTTATAATATGATCCAAGATAAGAAAGTCGAAAAGTATATCGAAGTATTGTTGGATAAGACACAACCTAAGTATTTTGTACTAGCAGGCTGGTGGAATTCATATACTGTTCATGCCAAGCTTCCAAAAGATAACAAAGCTTTATTTTTTATGGACAGAATAGTAAGTATGCTTGAAAAGAGAAATATTCAGCCTGTTATTTTGTTGGATTGGCCTTCGCTTAAAGGAATGACTCCTGCTTGTGGAATGACAAGAGTTGATAAATGGCTGGGAATAGATGGATGTGGTAGGCCTTTGTCTGATATTCTAGCATCACAAAATATTGAGCTTAACTATATAGGTTCATTACAAGAAAAATATAAAAACTTGATAGTGATAGACCCTAAAAAAGTTATATGCAAAAATGGCTATTGCTCTAATCAGATTGATGGTGTAATACTTTATCTTGATGGTATGCAGATGGATTATTATGGACTTAATAATGCGCACCTAAATGATTATGGCTCTTATATGATTGGAGATATATATCTAAAAAGATATGGTAATCCACTGTCATAGTAAGTTATCTAATAAGATTTAGAAATGCTGTGTAGTTAATTAAATCTTTCTCTTTATGTAAGTTTTGATATAATCTTATAATTATATGTCTGAGATAAAAAATAAAAGGTATTGCTGAAGGGTATGAGATATTTGAAAGAGTTTTATAGGTTTGTAAAGCATTTAATAAATAATAGAAAGCTCATAATGATTTTGGCTTACAATGATTTTAAAGAAGAATTTCTAGGATCGTACCTGGGTATTGCTTGGGCTGTGATTAGACCAGTTATGTTTATATTCGTAATATGGATTGTTTTTACATATGGTATTAAGCCCGGAGGAAGTGGAGGTAGCTCAGCAATAATATTATCTCTGCTAACGGGTATGATTCCATGGTTCTTTTTTTCTGAAGCATTGACAAAAAGTTGTGAAGCCATAATTGCAAATGAATTTTTAGTAAAAAAAGTTGCATTTAGTGTGAATATATTACCACTGGTAAGTATATTGTCATGCTTTATAATTCACATGGTGTTAGTATTTGTTATGATGTTTGTGTTTATTTTGTATGGTCATTTTCCAAGTTTGTATTGGTTGCAGCTACCATATTATTTTTTATGTAGTATGTTGCTATTATTGGGTTTAGGGTGGTTAGCTTCTGCTATAAGAGTTTTTGTAAAAGATACTACAGAAATAGTTGGATTAATTACTCAATTTGGATTTTGGTTTACACCAGTTTTTTGGTCTCCTGATGTAATTCCTGAGAAGTTTAGGTTTATTATAGATTTTAATCCTATGGCCTATATTATTCAAGGGTTCCGTAATACATTTGTTGATGGTGTATGGTTTTGGCAAGACTCAAGACAGACAGTAATATTTTTAGTAATGATGATTTTTATACTTTTGGGTGGAGCTATAGTTTTTAAAAGACTAGCTCCTCACTATGGAGACGTTATTTAAATGAAAAAAGATATTGTAATAAAATTACAAAATGTGTCGAAGAACTATAAAATTTATGATTCTGCTAGAGATCGTGTCAAAGAAGCTTTCAGTATTACAAGGAAAAAATACTATAAGAATTTTTGTGCCATCAAAAATGTAAATTTAGAAATCAAAAAAGGTGAGGTTTTAGGCATATTTGGATTAAATGGTGCTGGTAAGTCAACTTTGTTGAAAATGATTGCAGGTGTTGTTACACCATCTTCAGGAAGAGTTAATGTTAGTGGTAATATAAATGCTATGTTAGAGCTTGGGGGTAGTATAAATCCAGAGTTGACAGGTGAGCAGAATATTAGATTTAGTATGGATTTAAATAAGGTAGCAGAGTCTGATAGAGAAAAGATTATCAAAGAAATTGTTGATTTTGCTGAAATTGGTAATTACATTAGTCAACCAGTAAAAAATTATAGTAGTGGTATGCAGGCTAGGTTAGGCTTTGGTATAGCTACAGCAGTGAAGCCAGAGATACTAATTGTTGATGAAGTCTTGGCTGTTGGTGATGCAATTTTTCAAAATAAATGTTTCGTTAAGATTAGACAGTTGTTAAAAGGTGGTACTACAGTTATTTTTGTATCTCATAATGTTGGGCTTATGATAGAGTTTTGTAGTAGAACAATTTTTTTACATGATAAGGAGATACTTCTTGATGGAGAGCCTAGGGAAGTTGCTAATTACTATCAAAAGGCACTGTTTAGCCCTGATAAAGAAAGAGTCATAAGAGAAATTAAAGCATTGAATGGAAATGTGCAGGAGGGTGTATCATTGTATGATGATCACAATGCTGAAAAAGAAAATCATGGAGATTTGTCATTGAACAATGATTCTAATACTGAAGAAAATGATGTATTAATTAACAATATTTGTGTTTGGAATGATGCTAAGGGTGGGAATGCAAGCTTTTTAGAGACTGGATCAGATTATACTGTTGATGTTGATGTAGTTTTTAAAAGAAACTATAAAAAAGTTAAGATTGATTTTTCTGTTCAGGATATCACTGGTAAAAAGTTGTCAATTTTCAATTCTTACTCAGAAGATAATGTAATAACAAATATAAATGTTTCAGATAGGTATAGTATTACTAACCAGTTTAAGTGTAGTTTGCTTAATGGCCAATACTCTATTGAGGTTAACTTTTTAGATATAAGTGATGAGCGCTATGATGATTCTTTAAAAATATCTAATAACAAATTTAAGTTTGATGTTGGTGTTATAGGTAAGGAGAATGTTATTAAAGTTAAGAAACTTTAATATATAATCTTGTTTCTAATAAAAAGAGTAAAAAAATGAAATTTTCTATAGTAACAGTATCATATAATTCTGAGAAATATATTGAAGAAACTATCTTGAGTGTAATCACTCAAAGAGGTGATTTTGATATTGAATATATTCTTGTGGATGGTAAATCAAAAGATAGCACTTGTGATATTATCCAAAAGTATGTAGATAAGCATAACAAAGGTGAGCTTGATATTTATTGTAATAGTCTCGATATCAAGTTTATATGTGAGAAAGATGATGGCATGTATGATGCTTTATCAAAGGGGTTGTCGATAGTAACTGGTGATATAGTTGCATATATAAATTCGGATGATTTTTATCTACCAAATGCCTTTAAAGCGATAGCTGCTGAGATGAAGAAACACGGCGAAAAAGCACAGTGGATAAATGCTAAAAATACCTGGTACAACAAGGATGGTATTATTGAAAACTCTATGCTGCCTCTAGTACCATCAAGAAAAAGAATTCTAAAAGGTATCCATGGTACGAGTTTGCCATCGATACAACAAGAGTCAACTTTCTGGACAAAAGCATTACAAGATAAAATGGATATGAAAAAGTTTGCTGAGTATAAACTTGCAGGTGACTTTTTTATGTGGCACGAGTTTGCAAAACATGCAAACTTACATATATGTAATAGTAATGTTTCGGGCTTTAGACATCATGAAACTAACAAAAGCCATGATCTAAGCGGTTATATGAATGAGTTTTATGATATTGTTGGCGGCAAACCAAGAAAGAATATTTTTGATCTGTGGCATATTTTTATATATAAGTTTTATGTCAAATATACTTCAGATAATATGATTAGAAGACACAATGAGTATGTTAGAATATTCAGACATATAGGCTACAAGCTTAGTGAAAAACTAGGTAAGAAAAGTTGCTAATATATCTTAGGAGCTATCCTTGTTAAATTCTCAAACTCAAAAAGCTAATTATCCTTGGGTTACAGTTATAACAGTTGTATATAATGCCAAAGAGCTTCTAGAAGAAACTATTTTAAGTGTATTAAACCAGACATATTCAAATATTGAGTATATTATAGTTGATGGTGGTTCTACTGATGGTACGCTTGATGTTATCAAAAAATATCAAGATAAAATTACTAAGTATATCAGCGAGCCAGATCAAGGTATTTACGATGCTATGAACAAAGGTATTGCACTAGCTAAAGGACAATGGTTAAACTTTATGAATGCAGGGGATAGCTTTTATTCTAATGATGTTTTACAGAAGGTATTTGAGCGCAAATTTTCTCAAGATATATCGGTTATATATGGTGATACTGATGTTGGTCATAAAATCTTAAAGTATAAATCTGACTTGAACCTACAAGATATGGAGCTAGGAATGATGTTGAGCCATCAATCTACTTTTTATAGGCTAGATAAAGCAATAAAATACAATCTTAAATACAAGATATGTGCAGATCAAGATTTTACAATGCAGTACTTTAAGCTTGGTAAAAAATCTAAATATCTAGATATGACTATTTCTAAGTATGATCTTGATGGTATATCATCACAAAATTTGAATAAGATTCTCAAAGAAAAATTTCAAATAAATAAATCTTATAATCTTTCGTATCTGCCTGTAATCAAGAGTTACATTATTTCTTTGTTAGTTAAGCTGCGAAGCTACTTTAGGGGTTACTAAAAGCTAGTATTGTTATATCATATAGTTAGATATAGATTTAAATAAAGGCAAGATAAATATCATGTATGATTATGTCATAGTCACTCACATCCCAGCTTTTTATAAGGTTAACTTGTATAATCAGTTAGCTAAGAAGCTAAATATCTTTGTTGTTTTCTTAGCCTCGAATACAAATGAAAAAAGAGCAGATGATTTTGTTGGTTTAGATAATGTATCTTTTGAGTATCAGGTTTTATTCTCAGGCAACTTACAACAGCGAAACTCTTCAGCAAATATCAAAAGATTAAGAAGTATTTTAAAAAGTATTCAATATAAAAGAATGTTAGTAAGTGGTTGGGATTTGCGTGAGTTTTGGTATGTTATATTTGCTAATCGTAAAAACAAAAATTGTCTAGCTCTTGAGTCAACTATTAATGAAAGTAAGGCTACAGGAATACAAGCATTAATAAAAAAAATATTTCTATCGCGAATAGCTACAGTTTTTGCATCTGGTACTCTTCATCGAGAATTATTACTAAAACTTGGATATCGTGGTGATATAAGAATTACAAAAGGTGTTGGTATTATCAATAAACCAAGCTTCAATAAAGAAGTAAGAGAATATCACAAAAAATTTCTTTATGTTGGAAGATTATCCGCGATTAAAAATTTAAAAATATTAGTTCAGGTATTTAATAGCCTAAAAGATTATAGTCTAACTATAATCGGAGAGGGCGAGCAGAGAGAGTATTTACAAAAAAATGCTAATGATAACATTGTGTTTAAATCAGCTATTGAGAATAAGAAACTTAAAAATGAATTTCTTAGTCATGATGTTTTTGTGCTACCTAGCTTGGTTGAACCATGGGGATTAGTAGTTGAGGAGGCGTTTTATTTCGGTTTGCCTGTGATTATTAGCCAAAACTGTGGAGCTAGAGATATTGTCAAAGATAATATAAATGGTTATTGGATAGACCCACAAAATATTGAAGGACTAATTTCATTAATCCGAGCAATTAACTCAGATAAATATCATGAGCTTATCACTGGTGTGGAGAAATTCTCTCTAAATGCAAAGGATATTGAGCAAGTTGAGGCTTATTTATGAAAATTTTGATTGTCCATAACCGCTATCAGTCAAATAATATTGGTGGTGAAGATATAGTTTATGATAATGAGTTAAAGTCTTTGCGAGAATTACATGGCGAAGATAATGTTTTAGCATATCAGGTTTCTAATGATCATATTAGCAAATTTAGCTTATTATTTGGGATATGGTTTTCACGCAAGCACTATAGAAATATTAAAAAAATAGTTAGAGATAACAATATTGATATAGTCCATGTGCATAATTTTTTTCCATTGTTGACACCAAGTGTTTTTAAGGCTGCAAAAAAATCTGGTGCTAAAGTGGTTCATACACTTCACAATTACAGACTATGGTGTATATCTGGTATTTTGTATAGAGATGGCTTTGGTGCATGTGAATTATGTACCAAAAGTAAATTGCCTATTTTTGGTATAAAAAATAAGTGCTACAGGAAATCGCGATTACAAAGCTTAGTTGCTCAGGTCGCATTTAGTTTTTATAAGCTCTTCAAAATGTTTAAGAATATTGATTATTATTTCGTGTTGACTGATTTTCAAAGGCAAAAGGTCAAAGAACTTGGTATTTCAAACCATAAAATTATCCTCAAACCAAATAGTATCTCTTTGGCTGTAGATCAGCATACTCAAAAGACTAAACAAAACTATATTTATGTAGGTAGGCTTGAAGAATCCAAAGGCATATTTGAGCTTCTTGATACATGGAGTTCCCTAGATGATAAGTTTGTGTTGACAGTGGTTGGCGATAGTCCCGATAGTGATGAGATAATTAATAAATACTCATCTAAAAATATTATTTTTAAGGGGAAATGTACTAGGGAAGAGACGCTATCTTTGATTTCACAATCGAAGTATCTAATCCAACCAGCGCTACTGTATGAAACATTTGGCTTGACGATAATAGAGGCTATGAGCTTTGGCGTTCCTGTTATTGGTTTTGATATTGGTACGCGTAGAGATTTTATCAAAAATAGAGAAAATGGCTTCATAACTACAAAAAATGACTTACAAAGAACTATACAAAACTCTTACGACTATAGTAACTATGAGCTAATGAGTCAAAATGCAAAAAATACTGCAAAGCAATATCAAAATGACTATATAATAGCTAAGCAGTTAGAGATTTATAAAAATATTTTAGAAGGTTGATAGTTTGAAAGTATCGATAATTACAGTTTGTTACAATTCTGCAGAGACTATTGAAAAGACAATTCAGTCAGTAATTTCACAAAGCTATCAGGATATTGAATATATAATAGTTGATGGTGGTAGTTATGATGGCACTTTGGATATATTAGCAAAGTATCAGTCTAAATTATCAAAAGTGGTGAGCGAATCAGATGATGGTATCTATGATGCTATGAATAAAGGTATCGCTTTAGCAACTGGGGATATTATTGGTATCTTAAATAGTGATGATTGCTATAGTAATAGTGATGTTATAGACAGTATTGTGAGCGCATTTAGGCAAAATGATAAAGATATGCTTTTTGCGGATTTAAAATTTGTTAATGAAAATAATAAAATTCTGCGCTATTACTCAGCTAAGCGTTTTACTCCAAATAGATTGAAGTTTGGAATTATGCCACCGCATCCGACACTTTTTGTCAAAAAAGCTATTTATCAGAAATATGGAGTCTACCGTTTAGATTTTAAGATTGCTGCCGATTATGAGATTTTTGTGAGATTCTTGCTTGTAAATAGACTTTCGTATACATATTTAAATAAATGTATAATTAATATGTTGGTAGGTGGGGTTAGTACTAGTAATTTGCAGAGTAAAAAGATTATTAACCAAGAAACGATTAAAGCTCTAGAGCTAAATGGTATCAAGGCAAATTATTTGTGTATTTCGACTAAGTATGTCACCAAAATACTAGAAATACTGAAAGGTCGACTGTTAAACTATTATAAGAAAAACTAAATTTATAAGTATATAAGATTATTTCGGGAGATTTGTGTGGAAAAAGTAGTTATAAAAGATGTTATTAACTCTAGTGGTGTGAAGTTCGGTACTAGTGGGGTTAGAGGCTTGGTTGTAGCAATGACTGATAAAATTTGTTGGCTATATACTAAGGCTTTTATTCAATTTTTGGAGCATAAGTATTCAATAACCAAAGGTACAAAGGTTGCTATAGCTCATGATCTACGTGATAGTAGCCCTAGAATAACTAAAGCTGTGATTAAGGCCGTCAAAGATAGTGGCTATGAGCCAGTGTACTGTGGAGAGATCCCATCTCCAGCTGTGATGCTATATGGCATAACTAATCAAATACCATCAGTTATGGTTACAGGTAGTCATATTCCAGAAGATAGAAATGGTATCAAGTTTAATACTCCTTATGGTGAAGTTCTCAAAGAAGATGAGGAAATGATTGTCAACCAAGTGATTACGGTTGAAGATACTACTTTTGATGTAAATGGGATGTTTTTGCAAAAAATAGAATTACCAAAAATTTGTAATCAAGCACATGTACAGTATGTGGATAGATATTTGGATTTCTTTCCACAAAATTGCTTGTCAGGTAAGACTATTGGATTGTATGAGCATTCATCTGTAGGGCGTAGGATAGTCAAAGAAATTCTTGAAAAGTTAGGTGCTAAAGTTATCTTGCTAGGATTCTCAGAAAGATTTGTATCTGTAGATACCGAAGCAATTCGTCAAGAAGATGTGAAGCTTGCAAAGCAGTGGGCTAGCGAGTATGAGATTGATAGTATCGTATCAACAGATGGTGATGCTGATAGACCTCTAGTTAGTGATGAGTATGGTAATTGGCTAAAAGGCGATATTCTAGGTGTATTGACAGCTAAATATCTCCAAGCTGATGTTATTGCTACTCCTGTTAGTAGTAATACTGTAGCAGAAAAGATAGGTTATTTTAGTAATGTAATTAGAACTAAAATTGGTTCGCCGTATGTAATTGCTGCAATGAATGAGTTACTTGCTAATAATCAAAGTGCTGTAGTTGGATATGAGGCAAATGGCGGATTTCTATTAGCTAGTGATATATCAAGAGATGACAAAGTCCTAAAAGCATTGGCTACAAGAGATGCTGTGATACCTATGCTTGCTGTGATGATGCTATCTATTGATGCTAATAAAACAGTTTCAGAACTTTTAGTCGATTTACCGTCTCGATATACAGCAAGTAGTAAGATTGATGATTTTGCCACTGAGAAAAGCCAAGAGATTCTGAAATCAATATTAGCAGGTGAATCAGATCTTTTAGATAAAGTTATATCTGAGCATTTTGATGGTAAAAATAGCATTGAAAATATCGATACTACAGATGGTGTTAGAGTAACTTTGACTAATCAAGATATTGTCCATCTTAGACCGTCAGGTAATGCACCAGAGTTAAGATGTTATACAGAAGCTACTACTGAAGAATCAGCTAAGAAACTTAATCAGTGCTGTGTTGATTTGATTAATAATATTCACTAAATCTAACTTAATAATACTAAATTTCTATCTGAATTTAATCCTGTCGAATTAGATTTCTAAGAACGATAAAAAGATAAAATAGGTTGATAGATAAAAAAATGACCTATGTTTAAATAGCTCCTCTTTTCATAGTCTCGAAGAACTCTTCATTAGTTAATGAACCTTTCATTTTTTCTGTTAGGAACTCCATAGCTTGAACATCTTCCATACCACCAAGAATCTTACGTAGTACCCAAAGTTTTTGTAGTTCTTCTGGAGTTGTAAGAAGCTCTTCTCTACGCGTACCAGATCTATCAAAACTAATAGCAGGGAATACACGACGCTCTGCAATCTTACGATCAAGATGAAGTTCCATGTTACCAGTACCTTTAAATTCCTCAAAGATAACCTCATCCATCTTAGAGCCAGTCTCTACAAGAGCTGTTGCAATGATTGTCAAGCTACCACCTTCAGCAGTATTACGCGCAGCACCAAAGAATCTCTTAGGCTTTTGCAGAGCATTCGCCTCTACACCACCAGATAGTACACGCCCAGAAGCTGGTGATACAGTGTTATAAGCACGTGCAAGTCTTGTGATTGAGTCAAGTAGAATTACTACATCTTGTTTGTGTTCAACCAGTCTTTTTGCTTTTTCGATCACAATTTCAGCTAACTGGACATGACGAGCTGCTGGCTCATCGAAAGTAGATGCTACTACTTCACCACGCACTGAGCGTTGCATTTCTGTAACTTCCTCAGGACGCTCATCGATCAGTAGCATGATTAGATTACATTCAGGATGGTTCTTAGCAATTGATGTTGCGATATTTTGCATCATAATTGTTTTACCAGTTTTTGGAGGGGCAACAATTAGACCACGCTGACCTTTACCAAATGGAGCAGCTAAGTCGATGACTCTTGCTGTAATATCTTCATTTGAACCATTCCCTATTTCCATAGTTAGCCTTTCTTTAGCATACTCAGGAGTTAAGTTTTCAAATAAGATTTTTTTCCTAGCTAATTCTGGTGAATCAAAGTTAACACTGTCAATATGCTTTACTGCAAAGTATTTTTCATTATCACGAGGCGGACGAATCTTGCCAACAATGCTATCACCAGTTCTTAGGTTTAGTTTTCTGATAAAAGCAGGTGAAACATAGATATCATCAGGAGATGCAAAATATGAGCTATCAGAAGATCTCAAGAAGCCGTAGCCATCTTGTAGAACCTCTAAGATGCCTTCACCATATATATCTTCACCCTTATCTGCATGATATTTAAGAATTGAGAAGATAAGTTCTTGTTTTCTTGCACGAAGTGATTCAAGATCTAGACTTTGAGCTATATCCATTAGCTCATTAACAGATTTATACTTTAATTCATTTAAGTTCATTTGATTCTCTATTTATAAAAAAATAATACTGATCTAACTAATTATAGATATTTGTCTACGATTGAGATTAATTGAGTTTTTTGTACTACACCAACTTTAGTTTCTTTATTTTCGCCATCTTTGAAAACCATAAGAGTTGGTACACCACGCACACCGAATTTCATTGCTGTTTCTTCGTTGTCATCGATATTTATTTTGCATACTTTAACTTTGTCGCCATAATGCTCAGCAACTTGCTCTAATATTGGAGAAAGCATCTTACAAGGACCACACCAAGGAGCCCAAAAATCTAATAATACTGGAGTATCACTATTTAATACTTCGCTTTCGAACTGGCTATCTAATATATCGATACATTTTGACATGCTTTGATTTTCCTTTAAGTTTTTGATTCTAAAACTGATTAAGCAGACGCTTCTGCTGTATTTTTGATAATTTTATAAGAAGTTAAACTAATAGCTAGTTATTATAAACAAAAAAACTTCTTAGACAAATTTTTTTAGCTATTTTACAGATATTTTTTTATAATGGGGATAGTTATAAAAATAAGCTTTTGTTTTATATGTCAAAGATAGTCGCAACGGTAGATTTAGGTTCAAATAGTTTTCATATGTTGATAAGTGAAATCAAGCCTGACGGTGAGGTTGTTACATTATCAAAACAAAAGCAAAAAGTTCAGCTAAGAGCAGGTCTTAATAATAACCTAACAATTAGTAAAGATACTCAAGAAAGAGCTATTGAGTGCTTGGGGTTTTTTGCTCAAGAAATTCAAAAATATAAAGTTGAGCATGTAAAAGCAGTAGGTACATATACTCTTAGAAAGGCTAAAAATAATATAAAAGGTTTTAAAAAGAAATTAGATAAAGCCTTAGGGGCTAAAATTAAGATTATTTCTGGTCCGGAAGAGGCACGTCTGGTGTATGTTGGGGCTAGAGATAATCATGATGCAAAGCAAAAAACATTAGTTATAGATATCGGAGGAGGTTCCACCGAGTTTGTAATTGGAAGAGGTGATAAGATATTAATTGCTCGTAGTTTAGATATGGGCTGTGTAGGTATGCAAAAAGATCACTTTAGTAATGAGAAGCTTGATTTTGCTAACTTTTACGCAGCTACTGATAGGGCTAGAGAAATTCTCTTACCTGTTTTGCGCAAGTACAAAAAAGTTGGTTGGAGTAGTGTATTAGGCTCTTCTGGGACAATTACATCAGTTGTTGGTGTTTGCCAAGAAATTACAGGAGGCTCTACTATAACTAAGGATTTTCTTAATGATTTGATTACAATGATGATGGATAAACGAGAGGTTGAGCATATTCGTTTTGAGGGCTTGAGAGAAGATAGAGAGAGCGTTTTGGCTGGTGGTGTGGCGATTTTGTATGCTATTTTTGACTGCCTTGGAATTTCTGAAATGAAGTTGTCTAATGGTGCAGTGCGTGAAGGTATGCTTTATGAGCTTGTTAAGCGTAAGTACAAAATTGTTATAGATTAGACAATAAAAAGATTTAGTTAAAATCAAAAAAGGATTTATTTATATGAAGTATGTTCCATTGGCAGCTCGATTAAGACCTCAGAGTATTGAGGAGGTGATAGGTCAGGAGCATATATTATCAAAAAATGGATCATTAAGAAAAATTTTGGCTGGAGATGGGGTTTGCTCGCTGATACTATGTGGAAAACCAGGTGTTGGTAAAACTACCTTAGCTAAAATTATAGCTAGTTCTAAACAGTTAGAGTTTTTTGAGCTATCTGCAGTTGATTCTGGTGTTAAAGATGTTAAAAAATTAATCGCAGATAATCAACATTTAGGTAGTTTTGTATTATTTTTAGATGAAATTCATCGATTTAATAAATCACAGCAGGATTTACTTTTACCTTATGTTGAGTCTGGCAAAATTATTTTAATTGGAGCAACTACTGAAAATCCAACATATTACTTAAATAATGCTCTAGTTTCGCGAGTATTTATTTTACGATTGAAAAGGCTGAGTATCTCAGATACCCGTAAGCTTATTCAAAGAGCTATAACTAAGGATGAATCATTGGCAAAACATTCTTTTGAAATTGATGATGATTTATACAATGCTATACACAACTATAGTGAAGGTGATTGTCGTAAAATTTTAAATTTGCTTGAGAGGATGTTTTTGATTAGTGATAGAACTAGCAATATTCATCTTGATAGCGATCTTTTTGATCAAGCAGTAGGCGAGGCATCAAGAGATTTTCACCGTGAGGGTAAAGAGTTCTATGAGCAACTATCAGCCTTTCACAAGTCTGTCAGAGGTACTGATCCTGATGCGGCTATATTTTGGCTGAGTGTAATGTTAGATAATGGGGCTGATCCTCTAGTTATCGCAAGAAGAATGCTCTGTATAGCATCTGAAGATATCGGTAATGCTGATCCTCAAGCTTTGAGAGTCGCCATAGATGCTTGGAATGCTTATGAAAAGTTAGGTATGCCAGAGGGGAGGTTGGTTTTGTCGCAGGCAGCTATATATTTAACAGTAGCACCCAAAAGTAATGCTTGCTACAAGGCGCTAGCAGATGCCCAACAGATTGTTAAAAGTTTGGGCAATATTGAAGTTCCTCAGCATCTAAAGAACTACAAAGATAGTAACTACTTATATCCACATAATTATCCGAACGCCTATGTGGTGCAGCAATACTTGCCAAAAAATATTAGTCAAGCTTTTTATAATCCTACGAATGCTGGTTTTGAATCTAAGATAAAAATGAAGCTAGAGAGCATAAACAAAATCAAGAAGTTATAATTAAGCTATTAAAATTTTGTATTTGTATGCTATAATCTTTGGAATTAAATTATATCTAATAAAATTATAACTAGGTTTTATACTGCTATGGCATTGGAAAATTTACTACATCCTACTAATATTAAAATTGATGAATATGCAAAAAATGCTACTAAGTTTTCTTTTGAGGCTCTAGAAAGAGGCGTTGGTTATACACTTGGTTATGCGCTTAAACAGACTATGCTGTATTCTATCTATGGTGCATGTGTTACTAGTGTGAAAATTAATGATGGTAAGATTACTTCTCTTGAGGATGTAATTCCTTGTGATGAGACTGTTGCAGATATCATTTTGAATGTGAAAGCTTTACCTGTGACTTTAGCAGATGATATTGAGTCTGGAACTATTACTTTTGAATTATCAGGTTCAGAAGAAGAAGTTTTTTCAGAAGAGGCTAAACTATCTGAAGGTTTAACAATTACAGAAGAAGTATTTATATGTAGCTATAATGGTTGCAAGAAACTCAAGATTGAAGCTAAAGTAGAGAAGGGTGTTGGCTATAGACAAGCTGAAGAAAACTTCAAGGATGGAGAATTTCTTCTGGATGCTACTTTTTCTCCGGTATCTTTCTGTGAGTATGAGATTAAAGATGCTCGTGTAGGTAGACGTACAGATTTGGATAAGCTTGAGCTTAATATTAAGACAAATGGTAATATTAACTGTGAAGAAGCTCTAAGACTAGCAGCAACAAAAATTCAAAATCAATTGAGAAATATAGTTGATGTTGAAGAAATAAACAAAGGGATTTTTGTAGAAGATCCTACTAAAGATATAAACCCTGTTTTACTGAAGCATGTTGAGGAGTTAAACCTTACAGCTAGATCTTCAAACTGCCTAAAAGCAGTTAATATTAGATTAATCGGTGAACTTGTACAAAAAACAGAAAATGAGCTTCTTAAAGCACCAAACTTTGGTAAGAAGTCATTGACAGAGATCAAAGACAAATTGTCTGAACTTGGTTTATCTTTAGGTACAATGATTGATAATTGGCCTGAAGATCTGTAATATATAACTAGCTACTCTTGCCGGAGTGGTGAAATTGGTAGACGCGCCGGATTCAAAATCCGGTTCTGGCAACAGAGTGCCGGTTCGAGTCCGGCCTCCGGCACCATCTTATTATAAGTAATCAACTTGTACTCTCATAATGTTCCTATCTCATAAATTTTATATACAAAAGAGAATTAGTGTATGAAAAAACCTAACTTTAATATTGTAGTAATTGCGATCATAACTATTATGGGTATGGATCTTATTGATACAACTGTTATGAATAACATCTTACCTAAGATAGCAGAAAGCCTTCATACTACACCTGAATTTCTAAAGACGGGTATTAGTATTTATATGATTGTTATGGGGATGTTTCTGCCTCTTAGTTCATGGATGGCTGAGAAGATTGGCTTTAGATATACATTAATGTTTGCAGCATCTGGTTTTGGATTATTTTCATTGCTATCTGGATTAGCGATGACTGATACTCAGCTTTTTGCATTCAGAGCAATTCAGGGCTTATTTGCAGCATTTTCAGCGCCTGTAGCAATGCTTGCTTACTTAAAGCTTTCGGAGAATATGCTTGAGGGAACGGCTTCATTATCTAACTATACTTTGATAATGGCTATATCAGGACAGATTATAGGAGGTATTTTTGCATCTATATCACCAGAGTCATGGCGTTTGGCATTTGTGATGCAAGTGCCATTTGCCTGCTTTGCAGTTGTAGCGATATACAAATATTTCCCCAAACAAATATCAAATAATCAAAAGCAGAGAATCGACTTTGTTGGTCTTTGTCTGTTAGGTTTTTCAATATCAGCACTTTTTGTACTAAGTGAGATTCTCTTAAAAGAGATTGACTTGTCAATTAAGATATATATTGCGATATGTGTAGTTGTATCGATATCTTTATATGCGATTACATACAAAAAAATTAGAAATCCAATAATTGATTTAAGTATCTTTAGTAATAAAAATTTTACGATAGCCTTTGTTTCAAATTTTTTGTGTAGACTAACAACTTACTGGGTGTTTTTTGCTTGGCCTGTTGTCTTATATCATCTTAGCCATTTGAATACTATATACATATCTATTATGTCCGTATGTTTGATGATTGGTACTATTTTTTCTAAAAAAACTGCTAAACATATAGTTTATTTCTATGGTTATAGAATATGTATGGTGTTAGGTTTGCTCGGAGTATCTTCAGTGATGTTACTCTCAATTTTGTTTGATATTCACTATAATTATATTACATTCTGTGCAGTCGCTATGGGGTATGGATTTGTGTTAGGTTTATATCAGACATCATCAAATGCAGTAATGTATACTGTAGCGGATAAAAATAAGTTAGATAGTGTCAATACACTCAAAAGTTCAGGAAATATGATTTCATCGGCATTTGCCCTAACTATATTTACTATAACCTATGACTTATATTATAGATATGATATTAGTCATCATTGGTTAGATAGATTCCTAAATGTCTTTACGCAAACATATTATCATGTGATTGTTACAGCAGCATTAGCTCAGATTATTTTAGTAGTATGGATAATTTTGAGAATGGATAATATAAAGGAGAATACACTTTGATTCTCTTATTTCTTCTTCGCTTTGATGTGAACAACAGAAGTTGGATTGTGGAGTAATTTACCGTTTTTTACGCCTCTAATTGTGCCTACAGCCGCTGTAGTCCATGCAAATAATAGAACAACAAAAGAGCTTATTGCTGCAAACTGAAAGAAGGTTAAACCTGTATGTAGAGATAGTTGTGTAGTACCTGTAACACATGTACCAACCGGGAATGTAAATGCCCACCATGTCAATGCAAATGGCATTTTTCTTTGTAATGCTCTTAAGGTAAGCAAAGTAGCTATGAAGAACCACAGCATAGCAAACCCCCAAACTGGTACACCATAAAGAATAGCCATGACATTCATACCTGTCGCAATAGGCTCACTAACTGTAAACACAGCCGCGGTGCCCAAACATCCTGCAGCTGTAATTGATTGACCTAATGGACCTAGTATAATCCATAATGTCGGGACTCTTGCACTACCTGAAGTACCAGAGTGAGCTAAACGATTCCAAATTAGAGTTATAATAATAAGTGAAGCTATCAGACTAAGACCAAAGCAAGCATACATACCATAGAGCAATGTTTGCTGTGCTTCGCCATGTTGCATATATTTAAGGAACATTGAGCCAATAGTTGCCGATACCATTGGTGGGACAACAGGCATTAGCCAGCCACCAAATGCAGCATCTGCATGTACCTCATTGTATGTAAATAAACGATATGGGATAACAACAGCAGTAATAATACCACTAATAGTACCAATCCAAAAAAGTGGCCATGCAATATCTAGAGCTAACTGTTGACCAAAAAGGTTAGGTCCTAGTAGCAATGTACCACCAGCTATGGTCAAAAAAGCCATAGGGGGAGCACCAAAAAATTGCGACATTACTGGATCATTGAATTGACGTTTGATAATTTGTGGTTTAGTTATTGTTTGGTAACTTTTAAAAATAGTCATAAAGATAAGCATAGCAAATGCAATAAGCCAAATAATAGTTGCAAAACCTGTTAAACTCTTCCCAATAAGAGGTAGTCCGACAGCAGCATTTGCGATAATGCCAGTACCCATTACTGAGGCAAACCAGTTGGGCCCCATTTCTTTTTGTAACTCAATTTGTTTATCTGTAGACATAACTCTCCTAATATTAATTAAAAATCAGCTAATTTTGTTTTTAGTGATATGATAATAGTTTTAAAAGTTAAAATGTGTAATCCAAATTTAAAAATCTCTTTTAATTAACTGTTAAATTACTATTTAATTGTAGTCTTATATCTATAAATTTACAATTTAAAAGTCTCTTGTGATTGGTCTTGATCATAAAACAAATATAGCTTGTCAGATGTGTTTGATTAGGTGTGGGAATAAGATAGAGCCTGGAAAATAAGAAGTAAGATGTCTCTTTTATCTTTAAATTGTTATAATACATCACATCATTTGATAAATTATAAAACTGTTTTATGATAATAGATTCGCATTGTCATCTAAATTATTTGAAACTAGAAAACATAAGCCTCGAGCAGGTTATTAATAATGCAAAAAGTGCTGGTGTTGAAAAAATTGTTTCAATAGCTGTTGCATGGGATGAAATTGCTGATATAGAGAGAATTACAGAAAATTTTAATAATATTTACCATTCTGTAGGAGTTCATCCTAGTGAGCTTGATACATATCAGCCAACTGTGGATGATATAATAGCGCGTTCGCTACATGATAAATGTGTTGCTATCGGTGAGACTGGTTTAGACTACTACTATAATGGTAGTGACACTAGAGAAGCTCAAGTAGAAAAGTTTGTAAATCACATGCAAGCAGCAAATGAAGTAAATAAACCAGTCATAATACATACTAGATCTGCAAAAGAAGATACCTTGGATATACTAAAAAGCGAAAACGTAGAGAAGTGTGGAGGTATACTGCATTGTTTTACGGAAGATTATGATATGGCTAGAAAAGCTATTGATATGGGTATGTATATATCATTTTCTGGTATCTTAACCTTCAAAAATGCAAAGGATATTCAAGAAACTGCCAAAAGGTTGCCATTAGATAGAATATTGATTGAAACGGATGCACCTTATCTAACCCCAGTACCTTTGCGCGGTAAACCAAACTATCCAGAGTATGTTAAATATGTGGCTCAGTTTTTGGCGGATCTTAAAGAAATATCTTATGATGTGGTTGCTAAGCAAACCTACAAAAATACCTGTGAGATTTTTAAATTTTAGTTTTGTAAATTCTTTTAAGGCGCACTTTTGTGTTACTATGAATTAATACCTTATAGTTTTTTATTTTTTATGAATAGATTTTTTTGTTGCTTTCTGATTTTACTGTTGAGTTTAGGGTATCTTCAGGCAAATACACTTAATAAAGATGGGCAGCTAAATCAAAAAATATCACAGATTAATTTATTTGCAGAGTCTATTTATAACTCCAAAGAATCTAACAATGAGCAAACACTATCGTATCAAAGAAGTAAGCTTCTTAAAGACAGATCTTTTATAAGTAAGCATATTGCTGAACTAAATACTCGACTTGAAAGAGTTGATAGTATTCTGAGATTTATTGATGGCAAATATCAAAATGAGCAGTTTTCGGAGTTTATAAATGAGAGAGTTGAAAATAACAAATACCTAAATGTTAAGCTAAAAGAGTATACTCGAAAGAGGGCGTTGATATTAAACGAGCTAGTACTTTTGAAAGAGGTACATCTGAACATAGAAAATGCCCTAAAACATATATCAAGTATAAGAACATATTTGCGCAATCAATTTAGGTTTGAAAAGAATAATGTTCTTTGGAAGCCACAAGCATGGTATTTTGCATTTCATACATTCTGGGATAATATTTCTCAAGTAATTAAAGATATTGTGTTTTTCCTTATTCTATTGGGAATGTATTTTTTTTCAAAGACAGTTTTCTCTCTCGATAAGTGTTTGTTTCAGAACCCTAAATTGAAGACAAAAAAGAAACTATTTAAGGCAACTCGTAAGCTTAATGGTATTTATTTCTTACTTTTTAGTGCAGTGTTGTATCCGTTGGTTGTTCTTGGTATAGGGCATTTATTTAGGTATTTAGAAATAATTTCATCGGATACTTATTATGTTATGACCATAGTATCCCAAGTTGTTGGTATTTATGCTTTTTTGATATTTATTTTAGAAAATTTTGCACAGATCTGCATATCTAAGTTATTAAAGACTTTGTTTATAATTGCTTATTCTACTTTTGGTATGATTATGTACATATTCAGATCAAACTTAGTCAGCTTTACAAGAGGTAGCTTGACGTCAATACTCTCTAGAGAGGAAGCATTAATTTTGGTCTTCTTTTTTATGTTGGTAATGTTGATACCAATAGTATGTATTTTTATAAAACTAGGTAAGGTTACAACTTCTAATAAGTCAGATATAAGAGTGGTACATTTAGTTAAATACTTCATGTTGGGAACATTGTTGTTTAGTATCTTAATGATGACTCTTGGAGGTTATCCAAATTTTGGGATGTCTGCAGGGTTTGATATGTATCAGATTTTATATGGATCATTGTATATTTATGTTTTTTATAAAGTTTCTGTAATTATTGTTGATATGTTGATGTGTAATAAAACTAGAGTAGTAGTTATTCGTAGTCTTGCTGAGACAGCTATTGGCGGGGTTAAGCGAGCTGGAGTAAGGTATTGGATAAAAAATTTAATATTTATTCTCTCTATAGTAATGTTTTTGATTATTTTGCCTTTATGTTTAAATATCCAGTCTGAGAGATTAGAAGATATATGGAATACTTTTTTTTATGAAGGTGGTGATATTTTAGGATTACAATTAATTCCACTTATTACACTAATGAAGTCAATATTAGTCATTATAGTTGCATTTTTTATCTATAGGTTTATTATTCTAGTCGCTAATAAAAGAGTATTTCCATATACAAACATGGACCTGGGGACTCGTGAAGCAATTTTATCGATTATTAAATACATTTTTGTAGTTATTGCAATTTTCTTGTTTATCAAGTCTTTAGGAATAAGTAATACAGCTATTACATTTATTATTTCTGGTTTGTCAGTTGGTCTCGGTTTTGCCATGCAAGATTTAGTTAAAAATTTCTTTGCAGGTTTGGTTATGCTTATCGAAAGACCTGTAAAAATAGGCGACTGGGTTAATGTTAATAATGAGATCGGAGTTGTTAAAAAAATTAGTATTAGAGCGACAGAGGTTTTGACTTTTGATAATAATTCATTGATAGTTCCTAATAATGTCATGATAACTAATGTGGTTTCTAATGAGACATTAGATCCTACATCTAGATTAGTCTTACCTTTAAGAATTTCTTATGCTCAACCCCCCCCAAAGAGTTATAGAAGTTTGTAAACAAGTTGTGGAATTAGAAAAAAGAATATTTAAAACCCCAGCTCCTGAATTTTTACTAACCAGCTATGATGAGTATAGTATGGAGATAGCAGTTAGAGCATATTGTCTTAGAACTGTGAAGATATATTTATTGAGTGATTTGAGGCTTAAGATACTAGATGCTTTAAAAGATAATAATATAAGGATTGAGTATCCTAAGCTTGATATATACATAAAAGATGCTGATAAATAAGGTTGTTTAGTCGATAAAAAAATATAAAAACTTAGGATCATAAATATAAAATTTGATGAAAAAAGATAGTGATAAACTTAATTTGTATAATATTGACCCCATAATCTCTGAAAAAGAGGTTTTTATAGATCTCTTTAAAGATAATAGTATTCATATAGAAAAGATTGTATCTTATGGACAGGTTACGCCTATAGATGAACCGTATATCCAGAGTCATGATGAGTGGGTTGTTGTTCTTAAGGGTATGGCAAAGCTTAGGTTAGATAATAATGATTATATTTTGGATGAAGGAGAGCATTTATTTATCCCTAAAAATACTAAGCATTGGGTTACATATACAGAAAATCCGACCGTTTGGCTCGCGTTACACTTATTAATATAGTAGGATGAATTTATTTATTGAGAAAAGATTTTACTCGCTTTACTGAATCCTCTATTTGAGGAGGTATTATGCCAGTGAAATTAATTTGTATATTTTCCTTAGCTAATTCTTCTTTTAATGTTTTGATAAAAATACCATTACCGGCTACTTCTTGGTCGTCAGCCCAAGTAGTTTCAACACCACATGTTGGAGACATATTTACACCAAGAATCCCAACAATTTCAAAATTATACGCTTTATACTGTTTTAACTGGAGTATTACGTGTTTAGCTAAATCTATACAAAGTTGTTTTTGATTTGCCATAAGTTTTGAAACTCTTGTCTTTTCACTCTTAATATCATCAGTAGTAGTATCTTTAACACACTGTCTATCAATCCCTAGTCCTAATAACTCTGGACAAGGCATCTGTACAATCCCAACTCCAGAATTTATTATTTCTCCCATTACTAAAGGAAGTGCGCCAGGTCCTAGATGCGAGATGATCTAATTTTACATTTTGATTTAATAAGCAGTGTGACATGAAGAGTATTCTTTTGCTTCTGTTATCTGTATCAAACATAGATATTAACCCCTTAGAAAAATTGTGAGAGTAAGTTGGTCTAATTTGTATTTATTTAGCAGTATTGCAACCAAATATATTGTAATATTGAGTTAGTCTATCTTATATGATTATAGTTTGTAAATGGTTGAATTTTTTTCCGAGCATTTTTATATTTTATGTTTATTTGTTGTATTTATGGGTTTTTTGGCAAGTTTCATTGATGCTATAGCTGGAGGTGGGGGGTTGATAAGTATACCAGCTCTAAGTATGACAGGTTTGCCAATTGTAACAGTACTAGGTACAAATAAGTTTCAAGCTAGTATTGGTACAGCCATGGCGGTGTTGAAATATTATAAAAGTGGTTTGATTAACATCAAAACAGTTCTAAGAGGACTTATTGCAGGATTTGTTGGTGCTTGTTTGGGCACTATATTAACCTTGGTTATTCATAATGATTTTATGAATACTTTGGTTCCGATTCTTTTGATAGTTGTTTTTATCTTTAGTATTTTGAATAAAAACTTAGGTGTTAATCAAGGTAAAAAAAGAATGACAGAGGTGACTTTTTTTACAATATTTGGTTTTATACTGGGTGCTTATGATGGCTTTTTTGGTCCCGGAACAGGTAATTTTTGGATTATCTCTATAGTTTATTTTCTTGGTTATACATTTTTACAGGCATCAGGATACGCAAAGGTTCTTAATCTAAAAAGTAATCTATTTTCTCTAACTGTATTTGCTTTATCTGGTCAGGTAAATATAGCATTTGGATTGTTAATGGCTATTGGTAGTTTCTTTGGTGGGATTGTTGGTTCGAAAATGGTTATACTTAAAGGTTCAAAATTAGTGCGACCAATATTTATAACTGTTGTTGGAGCTAGTATTTTGCTAATGATTAAAAGTAACTATCTTTCTTAATCAAGTTCATTATTATATCTATTTAAATAAATCTTAATGTTAAAGGACTTTTTGCAATGCTATAATATGCAGATATTTTTCTAAATAATTAATTATTATGGATAGTCAAAACGCATTAGAAATAAAAAATCTTACCAAAGTTTATAAGGGCGGTTTAAAGGCAGTTGATGATATTAGTTTTGAGGTGAAAAAAGGAGATTTCTTTGCTCTTTTAGGACCTAACGGTGCTGGTAAATCAACAACTCTAGGGATGATATCATCACTTGTAAACAAAACTTCTGGGCAAATAAAAATTTTTGGATATGATATTGATAAGGATTATATCCAAGCGAGAAAGCATCTAGGTGTGATGGCTCAAGAGATTAATCTAAATATCTTTGAGAAGCCAATGGATATCCTTGTTACCCAAGCAGGCTTTTTTGGCATCTCTAAAAAAGAAGCGATCCCTTATGCAGAAGAGTTACTAAAAAAAGTAGACCTTTATGATAAAAGAAATACGCAGGTTAGATTTCTATCTGGAGGTATGAAAAGAAGATTAATGGTTGTTCGAGCTCTTATACATAAACCTAAGCTTCTTATACTTGATGAGCCAACGGCTGGTGTTGATGTCGAGCTTAGAAATTCGCTGTGGGAGATGATTTCAGAGTTTCACAAAGAAGGTTTGACAATTATTCTTACAACACATTATTTAGAAGAAGCTGAGTCAATGTGTAAACATATAGCACTAATTCATAAAGGTAAATTATGTGTCAATACAGATATGAAGACTTTTTTAAAGTCAGCCGATAAGCATACTTATATTTTTGATCTTAAAGAAAAGTGTCAGCATGATTTGAAACTAGATCTTGGTGAAGTCAAGCGAATAGATGATTATACAATTGAAGTTGAAGTTACTAAGGGGGTTGTACTTAATAATATATTTGCAGAATTAACGAGCAAATATAGTTTAGATGTTTTAGATGTGCGATCAAAAGAGGCAAAATTAGAGAAGCTATTTATAGAAGTAGCAAGAAATAAGTAGGTGAATTTATGAGTTTAAGAGATTTTTGGATAACATATATCACAATTTTGGATCGTGAGTGTAAAAGAGTTTTTAGAATTTGGCCACAAACATTACTACCGTCAGTTATAACGATAATTTTATATTTTTTGATATTTGGTAAGGTTGTAGGCTCACGTATAGGTATGATGGATGACGGTATTACTTATATGCAGTATATTACACCTGGCTTGATAATAATGGCAGTGATTCAGAACTCTTACGGTAATGTAGTAAGTTCTTTTTTTGGAATTCGCTTTAGTAAAGCTATAGAAGAACTATTAGTATCGCCTGTTAGTAATCATGTGATTGTGCTTGGATATATTTCTGGTGGAATCTTTAGAGGCTTTTTGGTTGGTATATTTGTTAGTATTGCAGCATTCTTGTTAGGTGGTTTCAGTGCTATACATAATTTACCTCTTGTCTTGGCTGGGTTTGTTTTTTGTGGAGCATTATTTTCACTTGGTGGACTGATAAATGCAATATTTTCACAAAAGTTTGATGATACTACGATATTCCCTACATTTATTCTGACTCCACTAATATATCTAGGAGGAGTATTCTATAACATAAACAATCTTACAGGATTTTGGCACTTCATCTCATCATGTAACCCATTATTTTATATAGTTGATTTTGTGAGATTTGGATTTTTGGGAGTTTCTACAGTTAATCCATATTATGCATTTGGAGCAATAGTGATTTTTACATTTATTTTGTATTATGCTTGTTGGTATTTGTTAGATAAAGGTATTAGATTAAAAGCTTAAAAGAGAATTATTTTTCAGATCTGTGCACTTCACGCACTATATATAACGGACGATGTTTTGTTTCTATAAATATTCTGCCAATATAACTTCCTAACATTCCTATACCAATCATCTGTAATCCACTAAAGAATAGTATAAAAGTTATTAGAGATGGGTAGCCGGGAACATCTATACCAAAAATAAGAGATTTTAATATAAAGAATGAGCCGTACAAAAAGCTCATAAAAGCAACAAAAACACCAATATAAGACCATATTTCTAATGGTGCACGGCTGAAGCTTGTAATACCATCTATAGAGAATTTAAATAGTTTCCAGTAGTTCCATTTAGTCTGTCCAGCAACTCTTTCTTCTCTAGCATGGTAGACAATTTTTTCTTTGAAGCCTATCCATGTAAGAAGACCTTTGTTAAATCGTACCTTTTCCTTTAGCTCAAGAAAAGCATTAATTGCAGCTCTATTTAACAGTCTATAGTCTCCGGCGTTAGGAGTAAGTTTAGTTTCACTGATCTTGTTCATTACAGTATAGAAAAGTCCTGCTGTATGCTTCTTCGTTGAAGTATCTGTATCACGATTTTCTCTAACTGCAGTTACAACCTCATAGCCATTTAGCCAATGCTCAACCATCTCTAGGATAAGCTCAGGTGGATCTTGTAGATCTGCATCAATAGAAATAGCAGCATCACCTTTACAGTTGGCAAAACCGGCGAATAATGCAGCTTCTTTACCAAAGTTACGGGATAAATCAACGATAGCAATTTCTGGAATGCTTTTTTGTTTTTCTAGAAGAAGCTCTAAGGTGTTATCATTACTTCCATCATTTATAAATACTAGTTCATAATTAGTTGGCAGTTGATTTAAAATTGGCATTAATCTATTAAAAAGGTGATCAATACCTTCTGATTCATCTTTTACAGGTATAATTATACTCGTAAGTTTATTCACTTTGTCCATCTGTTCAATCGAAATTTACTAATCTTATACTTTATTTTAAATATATTAACAGATTTGAGCAACTTATATTTGATGGCTATTGTACGTTAACCTATTAGTATTATAAAAAGACTGTTGATTTAATCTTTCATTAAACTTATGAACTTTTGTAAAATATAGATATCGTAGATATTTATATTTTTAGTAGTTATGGATTTTTTCTTTTTAGGTTTAGAAGAATCATTAGGTAAT
>NZ_VXKO01000019.1:0-21612 GCF_008711475.1 Francisella sp. SYW-2
CATTACCTAATGATTCTTCTAAACCTAAAAAGAAAAAATCCATAACTACTAAAAATATAAATATCTACGATATCTATATTTTACAAAAGTTCATAAGTTTAATGAAAGATTAAATCAACAGTCTTTAAAATTTTACTTTTTAATTATGAATATCGTCGAATATGCCAAAACTCGCTACACTACAAAAGCTTATGATCCAACAAAAAAATTAAACTCTGAACAAGTCCAACAAATAAAAGACTTGCTAAGATTCACACCGTCAAGTGTAAACTCACAGCCATGGCATTTTATCCTAGCAACATCTGATAAGGCAAAAGCCAAAATTTCAAAAGCTGCTGAAAATATACACCCAAAAAATGTAACAAATATTAAAGACTGTGCTTTGGCTATAGTATTTTGCCTAAAAACTGATATCGATGATAAATATCTACAGCTACTTCTTGATCAAGAGCGTAAAGATGGTAGATTCCCTACTTCAGATTTTGAAAATATGCAAAGAGATGTACGCAAAAAATTTGCTCTAGCATACAAAGACAAACCACAAGAATTACAGATTTGGACAGAAAAGCAGCTTTATATTGCCCTTGGTAATATTCTATTAGGATTATCCGCTCTGAAAATAGATGCTACACCAATGGAAGGTATCGAAGCTAATATAATAGACGAAGAATTTAATCTAAGAGAAAAAGGTTATAAAACATCCGTGGTTGTAACTGTTGGTTATGCTTCAGAAGAAGATTTTAATGCTAAATTACCAAAATCTAGACTACCTGAAGATAAAATATTTACAGAAATTTAGCTTATTACATTAACACTACGATTTTGATAAAAATATCATTATAGTTGAGAAAGCTTTTATGAAAAAAAATCTACTAAAAATCACATCTCTTGATGATATGCGTAAAATTTATCATCGTAGAGTTCCTAAAATGTTTGTTGATTACTGTGAATCAGGCTCATGGCAACAAAAAACTCTAGAGCATAATCAAAAAGATTTTGATAAATACTTTTTTAGGCAAAAAGTGCTAACAGATATCCAACATCGATCGTTAAAAACCAAAATTCTTGGACAAGAATACAGCATGCCTTTAGCATTTGCTCCAGTTGGTCTACTAGGAATGCAACATGCAGATGGCGAGATTCATGCTGCCAAAGCAGCTGAAGAATTTGGTATTCCTTTTACACTATCGACAATGTCTATCTGCTCTACAGAAGAAGTAGCTAAGCATACAACCAAACCTTTTTGGTTTCAGTTGTATATGATGAAAGATAGAAAGTTTATGGCAAATCTTATAGCAAGTGCAAAGCATGCTGGTTGTAGTGCCCTAGTACTAACTGCTGACCTACAAATGCTAGGTAACCGCCATGCCGATATAAAAAATGGCTTAACAGTACCTCCAAAACCTACTCTTAAAAATCTAATTAACCTAAGTACTAAAACATACTGGTGCTTGAATATGTTAAAAACCAAAAATAGAACCTTTGGTAATATTGCAAATCACGCTGAAAATAAAGGTGGTTTTGCATCTCTTGGTAAATGGACAAATGAGCAATTTGATTTAAGCCTAAATTGGCATGATGTTGAATGGGTTCAGAGACAATGGAATGGCCCTATGATTATCAAAGGGATTATGGATACACAGGATGCTATTATGGCGCAAAATACTGGTGCTGATGCAATAGTAGTCTCAAATCATGGCGGTCGCCAATTAGATGGAGCGCCTTCTAGCATATCTATGCTTGAAGAGATAGTTGACGCAGTAGATCCAAAGCTTGAAGTTCTAATTGATAGTGGTATTCGTAGCGGTCAAGATTTACTCAAAGCAAAAGCTCTCGGAGCTAAAGCTGGACTAATTGGTAGACCAATGGTTTACGGTCTTGGTGCTTATGGCGAACAAGGTGCTTACAGAGTACTTGAAATTTTCCATCAAGAAATGGATAAAACTATGGCATTTTGTGGTTTCATTGATATCAATAATGTAGATAAATCTATACTAGTAAAATAAGACTATCCCCTAACCTGCCCATTTCCTCTAATAATATATTTTAGAGTTGTAAGTTCATTGATACCCATTGGTCCTCTAGCATGAAGCTTCTGCGTACTAATACCAATCTCGCCGCCAAAACCAAATTCAGAACCATCTGTAAATCTAGTTGAAGCATTGGCATATACAGCTGCGGCATCTACTTCATTTAAGAAAATCTCTGTATTTGTATAATTTTCAGTAACTATACACTCTGAATGCATACTACCATGGGTATTAATATGCTCTATAGCTTCATTAATATTTGCCACTGTTTTGATAGAAAGTACTAAATCTAAATATTCAGTATCCCAATCTTCTGTAGTCGCTAGTGTAGCATTTTCTAGATATTTTAAACTCTCATTATTGGCTCTTAGTTCAACGTTGTATTTAGCAAGCTCTATTTCTAACTTAGGTAAGAATTTCTCCGCTATATTTTGATGAACTAAAAGAGTTTCTAAGGCATTGCAAACTCCAGGGCGCTGGGTTTTTGCGTTTATAACTATCTTTATAGCTTTATCTAAATCCGCGAACTCATCAATATAAGTGTGACAAATCCCCGCCCCTGTTTCTATCATTGGAACAGTAGCCTGCTGTTGGATAGCCTTTTTAAGACTTTTGCCACCTCTTGGAATTATCACATCAATATATTTATCTAGTGTTACTAACTCTGTTACACGCTCTCTAGCAACATCCTCGACTAGCTGTACTATATTTTTTGATAACCCATGCTTTTCACATACCTCTTGGAAAATATTTTTCAAAGCTATATTTGTATGTAAAGCATCAGAACCTCCTCTAAGGATAATAGCATTACCTGATTTTAATGCTAATGCTCCAGCATCTATAGTTACATTTGGGCGTGATTCAAAAATCATTGCAATTACACCTAATGGCACTCTAACTTGAGAAATTGTCATTCCTTTAGGGTGCTTAAAGCCTTTCTCAACCTTGCCTATAGGATCTGCAAAGTCAGCAATTTGTCTAACCCCTTGAGCCATAGATTCTATTCGTGCCGGAGCTAGTGTTAATCTATCAATAAATGCTTTTGATAAATTATTTTTTTTAGCATTATCTAGATCTTTTTGATTCTGTTGCAAAATATGCTCAGCATTGTCTAACAATGATTTTTCTAACTGATGTAACACATTATTCTTAAACTCTGTATTTGCTTGAGCTAACTCTTTTGCAGCTTGCTTAGCATTTTTACCCATTTCTACGATAGACAAGCTCATCTAACACTCCTTTAAAAACATATTATCAACATGGACAACTTCATTATAATCACAATGCCCTAAAATATTAGCAATATCATAGCTTTTACACCCTTTGATTTTTGCCAAATCTTGTGATGAATAATTAACCAGTCCAGTGGCTATTTCTTGAGTATCTTCACTACAAACAACAACCGTAGCACCCTTTTGAAAATCTCCATTAATTGAAATAATTCCACATGGTAAAAGACTCTTGTTTTGTTTTAGGGCTGTAACAGCTCCTTTATCGATTATAATTTCTCCACGTTTGTGACTACTGTATGTTATCCAATGCTTTTTAGCTGTAATTTCTTTTTTGTTATTTTTTGTAAATAATGTCCCGATATCATGACCTAATATTATCTCCAAAAGAATTTTAGGATCTTCTCCGCTGGCAATAACCATATTAACACCACCAGCCACAGCAATCTCAGCCGCCTTAATCTTAGTAGCCATGCCTCCTGTACCAAATTTAGAACCCACGTCACCAGCCATAGCTCGAATATCATCTGAAATTTCTGGGATAATATTTAAAAGTTTTGCTGAGCTATCTATACGTGGATTTGCTGTATACAGACCATCAATATCCGAGAGAATAATCAATAAATCAGCATCTATTAAATTCGCAACTAATGCCGATAAAGTATCATTATCACCAACCTTAATCTCATCAACTACTACCGCATCATTTTCATTAACGATTGGGATAACCCCCTTTGCCAATAAAGCTGAAAAAGCATTTCGCGCATTTAGGTATCTTTCTCTATTAGCAACATCATCTTTTGTCAGAAGCAACTGAGCAATATTCTTACCATATTCAGAGAAAAGCTTTTGATATAAATGAGTCAAAGCAACTTGCCCTACTGCTGCTACAGCTTGCTTCTCTGGTAGAGTTTTTGGCTTTTGTTGCAGCCCTAACTTACCCATGCCCGCACCAACAGCTCCTGATGTTACAAGTACTACTTCATAGCCTTGATTATGAAGGTCTGATAACTGTCTAATTAGCTTTTCTATTCGATAAATATTTAGTAGACCTGTTTGATGAGTTAGAGTACTAGTCCCAACTTTTACAACTATTCTCTTAACCGTATTTAGTAACTCTTTTCTTTGCATATTTTTTGATAATTCATTTGCAATTTGAAACAAGTTTATACTAGCTTATAAGTTTATTTAATCATTTAAATACGTATTTGAAAAAATTATGATTTAAAGTCTAAAAGAGTACCTAGAATACCTATACTTGCCATTCACCACTTTTGTATTTCGCAATAACCTCTAATACAGCTGGTGCAACGAATTCAGTATCATCAAAGTCAAACCATTTGATTGCAGAAATTTCAGCACACGGCTTAATTTCTTGATTAATATCAGCTGTAAAACACTCTAAAGATACCGTTGTGGTTCTATCATGATTATCCGTGGTTATGTTCCCCAAGTAACGCATATCATCTGTTGTAAGCTCCAGACTTAACTCTTCTTTTAGCTCTCTTACAATAGTTTGGATAGGTGTTTCATTTTGCTCAATTTTGCCACCTGCTTGATACCAAATAGTATTATCTCTAGTTCTAGTCAAAAGAATTTTATTATCTTTGATAGCGACAAAAGCTGCTGCATGGATCATTAATTTACTTCCCTAGCCATTTAAATGATTTTTTAAGAAAGTCTACAGCATTTGTTTCAATATTTTTACCATGAGCAACAATTATTCTCTCAGGTTGCCAAGCCAAGATTCTCTCAAAACACTCTCTAGCCTGTTTTTTACCAAAAAAGAAAGACATTCGCCAATCTATAGGAGTTTTACCGTTTGGGGCAACTATACCTGATAACTTAGCTATCAAGCCTTTAAATCCTGTAAAGTAGTTCTCATCAAAATTCTCTATAAGATCTGTAAGTATCAAAGTTTTAGAAGGCTTGTGAAAGAACACAACCTCTTGCATTACCCTACTACCTTTAAATATTAGCTGATCAATTTCACTCTGCCATTGAGCTTCAGCAAGATCTTTTAAATCAGCAGTAAAATTAATATCTTTTCTTTTTTCTCTAAGGCCTGGTGAAGCATATACCTCGGCATTAGGATAAAGCTCTAACCAATCTTGTAAAAATAGATGATGAATTTTATTTGGGGAGATTAGATACTTAATATTACCAAGCTTTGATACTTCTTGCATTAGCTCGTTATTTGGCTTAATTGGCGAGTGAATAAATAAATCGTTATTCTCAAGTCTTATAATCGTCATTCTTGTCGTAAAAGTTAGGCCCAAAAAAGGAACAACTCCACCATCTACAACCCAAATATTTTCAGCAAGTTGATTCAACATGGTTTTATGCTAGACAATGTAAAATACAATGAGTCAACGCATATTGAATAATATATAAAACAGCGACGGTAATTATCATCGGTATTATCAAAAACTTTTTATTTTCATCAAATACAGCAAAAATAATCGCAAAAATAATACTAAGTACTCCCGAAATCTTAATAGCTCCATATATTGACATCCAAACAAAACCATAAGACTTTAGAACACTATAAACATGTTCTGATGCTGCAAAGCTTACAGCTAAATAACCAACAAAAAGACCGGCAACAAACCAAAAAATTGCCATAAATAAGTTTTTCAAAATATAGTCAAGTAATACAAAAGATTTTTTCATATCTACAAATTCCCAATTTAAAATATCATGCAAATAAAATTGTTTTAAGATTAAACTAGAAATTTGATGGTTTCAAGACAGTTATTTAATAAGCTCTTATTCATTAGCACAAAACTAAAGCAATAATTATAGAAAATTATCAAAATAAGCGTATAAATATATACTCTGCATAACCTGAGTTCGACATAAGTTATTTCAAAAGATCTAACGCTAAATCATCATTTTTTTGAGAAATTTAGCTTTGGTTTCTTTGGTTGTAATCCGTAAGCAATAATACCACAGAGTATATTCACTAAAAAATCATATTTTAATCTATGACGAGTATGTTCAATCTGAGAAGTATTTTTAAGTTGATCATTAACAGTCTCAATAATGCCTCTTTCTCTCAATAAAACTTTGTCCTGCAATAACATAAGCTTAGCTTTCATGTTTTTTCTAATTCTTGTAATAAGCTTTAAGCCTCTGTTAAATAAAGATTCAGATAAAGCTTTTTTGATGCAGCCTTTATCTCCTACCAATTCACCAGTTAATCCATTAGTTAAATCATCAACACAGGCACGATCATCAGTTCTGGAATCAGTTAGTTTAAATGCCATTATCTCACCTTTTTCATTAATAACAAGGTGTAGCTTAAAGCCACAGAAATATCCCATTGTAGATTTTGATTTTAGAGCTAAGTTTTTGAATGTTTTATTTCTATTTGCTCTTTTGATATGACATACTTCAATTGGTGTTGAATCTACAAAATATATGCCTGTTTCTTCACCTTTAAATAGTTGAGACAAATAGCACAATGGAAGCAATGCTGATTTTTGAAGCTCTACGAATCTATTATAACTGACTGTTTTAGGGAACTCTTTCTTCATATATTTACAAATATGAAATAGGTAAAAGTTTTTGAAATTTCTATAGTGACTTTGATGAAACATAATTAAAATGGTTAAGACTTCACTAAGAGACATTGTGCTTTGTCTATTTCGTTTCCTTTTAGGTAATAATTTACTTTTATAAAATGGTATAAACTCTTTGCAAAAATCATCTATAAAACAAAAAATAGTTTCTATTTCCATTTCTGAAATATTTTTTGAAAGAGTATATTTTATTTACACTTTTAAGTCGAACTCAGGTTATAACAATGATAGACCTCACTCAGGTAAGCACTGTTACGGTAAAACACCAATGAAAACTTGGAATGATTCAAAGCAGTTGGCAAAGAGTAAAAATTCAGGTAATATATTTGAGAAATCTGACACTATTTCAAATAAAATGACCACAACTAAAAACAGTATCTGTCTGATTAAGTTTGAGCTAGTACAAATTATGAAAACAAAAAAAACTGCGTTACTATATATTTTGTTTGGGGGAATGAATACTTTTATTTCTCTAATGATGTATTGGTGTATGATAAAAATTGGTCTAAATTATTTATTCTCGAGTAGTTTCGTATATGTGTTTGGAATAATTGAAGGTTATATTTTTACATCTTTATGGGTTTTTAATCATAAAATTAAAATATCTAGTTTAATAAGATACTCTGAGGTTTATGGGATATCTTTTATAATTAATATCGTACTAATGTATACAATGGTAGATATCTTTTATTTATCTAAACTGATATCACAAATTATTTGTACAGGAATACTAACTATTGCTAATTATCAAATGATGAAAATATATGTTTTTAGAAAAAAAGAGGTAAAATAAATGCAAATAAATACGGCTCTGATTGGTTTTACTGGATTTGTAGGTTCGAACTTAATGGATCAGTATAATTTTAATGCTGTTTATAATTCAAAAAATATTCAAGACATTGAAGGCGAAAATATAAATATACTTATTTGTGCTGGGGTTAGTGCTGTGAAGTGGATGGCTAACCAAAATCCTGAATTTGATAATAAAAATATATTAAAACTACAAAACCACCTAAAGAAAACTAAAATAAAACACTTGGTTTTAATTTCTACAGTAGATATTTACGATACCCCAATAAATGTTAATGAAGATAGCACTCCAAACACATCGAAACAAGATGCTTATGGAAAAAATAGGTATGCATTAGAGAATTGGGCTAGATCGCAGACAAATATATTAAAGTGTACAGTTGTTAGGCTACCAGCATTATTTGGTAAGGGCTTAAAAAAGAACCTGATTTTTGACATAATGAATCCGTTAGCTAAATCAATTAATAAAGATTTGTGGTCAAGTTTGAAATCAAATTTATCAACTAAAGATTTATCTTATGTGAGTGAGCACTATACTGAAGATATTACTGGTAATATAGTTCAGAATGATGATATTAAAAAAAGTGATAAAGATAGGCTGATTTCTATTTTTGCAAATATTGGGTTCTCAACACTGAAGTTCACGGACAGCAGAAGTAAATTTCAATTTTATAACTTAGATAATTTATGGAATGACATTAATAAATATGCATTAGAAGATGGGTTAGATGTAATAAACTTAACAAGTGAGCCAGTATCTGCATCAGAAGTAGTTGAGTATACTACTGGGAATGAAACATCTAACCGTACTTCAAACAATCCCGTCAACTATGATATGCACTCAAAACATGCTAAAGATAATAAATATTTATATTCCAAGGACTCTATATTGTCTCAAATCAAAGATTTTATCTGTAGGAATAAATCATGAAGTTAGCTATATCTAATATTGCATGGAATGATAGTCATCAATTTTACTATTCACAAATGCAAAAGTTTGGGTTCACAGGTCTAGAAATAGCACCAACTAAATTTAGTGATAACCCTTATGATAATTTAGCTATTGCAGAGCAAGTTAAAAATGAATTGTTACAATACAAACTATCAGTGGTAAGCATGCAATCACTGTTATTTGGTACAGATAACTTAAATCTATTTAAATCTAAGGAGTCTAGAGCTGAGTTAAAGAACTATCTTAAAAAAGCTATCGTATATGCTGAAGTAATAGGTTGCCCAGTATTAGTTTTTGGTAATCCTAAAAATAGAATTATGCAAGATTCTACTATTGATTATGATATAGCAATATCTTTTTTTAAAGAGCTTGGAGATTTTGCAGCTAAACATAACACCTGTTTATGTATAGAACCTAATCCAACAGAATATGGCACTAACTTTATTAACTCATTATCTGAAGCTGATAAATTAGTTAATGGTGTTAAATCTGATGGTTTTGCAATGATTGTAGATAGCAGTACTATGATGATTAATGGTAATAGTCCAAAAGATATACTACCTGTCATAGAAAATACAAAGCACATACATATAAGTATGCCCTTTTTAAAGCCACTTAATAAAGAGTATGAAAGTAATAAAAAATGGATTCTTGAATTTATAAATACTATTAAAAACAGCGGTTTTAATGAGTATGTATCTATAGAGATGGCTAATGTAAGTAAAGATGATGTTTTAGAGTCAATTAATATTATAAATCATATATCAAATAATGGGTAAGATAATATGTACAGTATAAAAGAAATACCAAATCATAATATAAAAGAGTTTTTTACACAAAAAAAAGAATATTGCGTTTGTATACCTGTTATAAATGAAGGTGATAAGATTCGCAAACAGTTAGAGAGAATGAGTAATGCTGATATTAGTAGTTATGTTGATATAATAATATGCGATGGTGGTAGCTCAGATGGTTCTTTAGATGATGTCTTTTTAAGAAAAAATAATGTGCGAGTTATATTAGAGAAAAAAGATACTGGTAAGCTAAGTGCTCAGCTGCGTATGGGTTATTATTATGCTCTCGAAAAATGTAGCTATAAAGGCATTGTTACTATTGATGGTAACAATAAAGATAGTGTAGAAAATATAAGAGACATAGTAGATAAACTAGAAGAGGGATATGACTTGATTCAAGCTTCTAGATTCATCCCTGGCGGTGAAGCCATCAACACTCCTTTAATACGTCACCTAGCTGTTAAATTAATACACATCCCCGCAATATCATATATGGCTGGTTTTAAGTATACTGACACCACTAATGGGTTTAGAGGATATTCACGCAAGTTTTTAGAAGATTCTAGAGTTGAGCCTTTTAGAAATATTTTTCAAAGTTATGAATTATTAGCATACTTATCAGTAAGGGCTCCTCAACTTGGCTATAAAGTTATAGAAACTCCTGTTTGTCGTAAATACCCACCTAAAGGGAAGATTCCTACAAAGATTAGCTTTGTAAAAGGAAACTCAAAACTATTAAGTATATTGAAAGACCTATATCTACATAAATATGACCCGAAGCAAGACAATGAAGTATGATAAAATAATAATAGGTGCAGGTATTTTTGGATTATATGCTGCAACAAAAAGCATAGAAAAAGGAGAACGCGTACTCGTACTAGAATACGACGATAGACCGTTTCAAAGAGCTAGCTATATTAATCAAGCTAGAGTTCATAATGGTTACCATTACCCGAGAAGTTATTCAACAGCACTAAAATCAGCTGATTATTTTGATAGGTTTGTAAACGATTATGGTTTTGCTATATTACAAGATTTTTCCAAAATATATGCAATTTCTTCTAACTTCTCCTATACCAACTCTAAACAGTTTTCTAACTTTTGTGATGTTGCAAATATTCCTTGTGAGAAGATAGATAGCAATAAGTTCTTCAAACCTAACGCATGTGACGGTGTTTTTAAAACATTAGAGTATACATTTGATGCTAATATGATTTGTGAATATATGCTTAGCAAACTTAAAGAATCTAATAATTTTACTATAGAGTTTGGAAGTCGAATAAATAATATAACTAAAAATAATAATATATGGGCTATAAATAGCAACGGTGTTGAGAAACAAACACCGTTCGTTATAAACTGTACTTATGCAAGTCTAAACCAGATTCTTGATAAGGCTGGCTTAGAATTGTTTGATATGAAATATGAACTATGTGAAATAGCCTTGTGTAAAGTATCTGATAATATTAAAGATGTAGGATTAACTGTCATGGATGGCCCTTTCTTTTCTTTAATGCCATTTGGTAAAACAGGGTATCACTCATTGACATCTGTAGGAAATACTCCACATCTTTCATCAAATAGCAAAATGCCAACATATGATTGTCAGAAATATAATGATAATTGCAGTGATATTCAATTAGATAATTGTAATATATGTAGGCAGAAGCCGGCTTCTGCTTTCGACCACATGAATCAATTAGCAAAATCATACTTAAATGATGATATCAAAATTTCTTACCATAAGTCTTTATTTTCTGTAAAAGCTATACTTGCAACTTCAGAGGTAGATGATTCACGGCCTACAATTATAAGATTATCGAATGATTCCCCTAAGTTTTTATCTGTTTTTTCAGGAAAAATTAACACCATATATGATCTAGATGAGGTTTTATAATGCAATTAAAAAAAGAACTAAATTATTTGTCTGTTGTATCAGTATTAGATAGTAATTCAACAGTTGAACAGTTGGAAAATTTTACAGAAATAATAATAAATTATTGTGAACAAAAGTTTAGTAAATTTGAATTCGTTTTCGTAGATAATGAAGCCCCTACAAGTGTAGTAAAAACTATTAACTCTAGATTTAATAATACTGTTTATAATACGAACATTATATCTCTACCTTACTCTCAAAATAAGGAAGTTGCTGCTCTTGCAGGTGTTGAAGCATCAATCGGTGATTATGTTTTACAATTTGAAGATTTGATTATGGATTACAGTACTAAAGATTTAGATAAAATTTATGATGCATGTTTGGTTGGTTATGATGTGGTATTTTTAAAATCAGAAGAAAGAGAATCTTTTTTTGAAAAAAAATTCTATAAGCTTTTAACTAAACACTCGAATAAAAATAGTGTTTTATACAAAACTAGAGTAAACATAATCTCAAGACGAGCTATTAATAGAATAAACAACATGAATAAATTCATTCATTATCGCAAATATGTGTATTGCAATTCCGGATTAAAATATAAGTTTATCAACTATGAGGCTAATAAAAACACGCTTCAGTCAAGTCTTTCTCTTGAAAAAATAGACTTTGCGACAGACCTATTTATAATTTTCACTAATGTAGCAAAAAAAATTGCAACTGGAATAAGTATATTTTTCATCTTACTTTCATTACTGTCTGTATCTTATACTATTATTGCATATTTTATTATAAACACGGTAAGTGGCTGGCTGACAATGATGTTACTAGTATCAACTTGTTTTACTGGGGTTTTTATCTTGCTTACAATAATAATTAAGTACCTTGATTTAATTTTGAAATCAAACCAAAAACGAGAAGCTACTTTCTCATCAAAAAGGAGAATTTAATGAGAGATCTAATACAACGCAATAAGAACCTATTTATATTATTTTTTGTAACATTTTTTGTTTTCCTTAAAAACAATTCTTATATTGGAGGCCCTCCATCATCAGGTGCTCCCTTTGAGCAGTGGGTTAATATTACCAATCAAATGTTATATGGATCATATGACTTCATGTTTAGTTATGGACCTTTGTATTGGGTACTTGGTGGTGCAGTATCACCCTATAGTATATACAGCCTATCTATAACAATTATTTTTATAAGTTTAATAAACGCTATGACAACAACTATTGTTGGCGCATTAATTATAAGAAAATCATCATATATATATGCTATTTTGCTATATTGTTTATTTATGCATTCAATTACACCATCCATTTTTTTATTACCCCTTTTAGCGCTATTTTTTATAGAATATTATAATGATGCTCCAATAGAATTGAATTTTAAAATATGCATTTTTTTAGGCATGTATATAGGCTTGGCTTTTTATATTAGGTATCTTTATGGCGTTATTGGTCTAGCTGTAGTCGGCAGCTATTTAGTTGGTCTACCTATCTTTAATAAAAAATTTAGAGTGTTCGAACACGGCAAAAAAATACTTGTATTCTCCTTAAGTGTTATAATAACTTTCATAATTCTAGGGTTTTTTATATTTCATCATCCTCACAATATTATTAATTATGTAATTATAAATAATCAATTGAGTTTTGGTAATTCAGTAGATATGACACTCCAAATACATAATCCTTGGTTTACTTGGTTGATGGTATTTATTAGTTATGTCTGCTTAGCTATATACAGCTTAAAATATAAAAGAAACCTTTTTTTACCCATAACATTAATCTTCTTGATATTATTTAAACTTGGCTTTTCACGAGCTGATCATTATTATGAATACTTCATAATCCCAATTGCCACTATAGGGATTGTTACAGCATTCAATAAAACTTTTTTATCAAAAGTGTTATCTACATTTATATTTATTAGCTTACTTGTGATTTGTAACTATGGATGGTCGCCTCATAAAACATTTGTACCTAGCATGAATTATAAAATATCTTATGCAGACAGAATGCAGAACATCTATAAAGACAAATTTACTCTCCCTAACAAAATTAAGAATCTAATAGGCAATAGTACCGTTGATACATATCCAACAAATAATGAGTATGTATTTGCTAATAAATTAAATTATGTACATAGACCTAGCTTTCAAAGCTATATGACACTCACACCAAAATTAGATATGATGAATCAAAAGTTCTTAGAGTCGTCTTCGCGCCCTGATTTTATTATATGGAATGAACTTTCTGGAACTTTCGGAGGTTTTGATGGTAAATATGGTTTAAATGAGAATCCTTTAACACTCAGCTCTATTTTACTTAATTATCATGTTGTTGATGTCTTTAAAGATAGTGCTGGAAGAGAAGTTTCTTTGCTACAAAAAAACAGCAAAATCACTATGTATTCACAAACGTTTTTAAAGAAACAATCAATGGAATTTAATAAGTGGTATAAAATACCTAAAAATAATAAAAGGGGCGTAATTAAACTTATTCCTAACTTTAATTTTACACTATTAGGTCAGGTTAAAAACCTTATGTTTAGAGGAAGTATTTTAACTATTAGTTACAAGTTTAAAAATGGTGGAATAAAAACCTACAAGTTAAATATACTGAATTCATATAGTGGTATATGGGTATCTCCTTACCTGAATAGTATAGTGTCTCAGGATAATATTGAAGCTATTAAAATAAACACATCAAATGACTACTATATAGATAAATCTTTTAAAGCCGCTTGGGTGATAGTCCCTATTAAAACACCAATATTTAAAGGTGTAATGAAAAATTTTGGGAATAGTAAACTTAGTAAACTTAGTATAAATATCGATAGAAACATCAAAATATCTTCATCAATCGAACGTATGGCTATGGATGGAAACTTCTTGAATATTGAAGGGTGGGCTTATATTAATAATAAAGATGCAAATGACACTAATACCTACTTAATATTAAAAGATAAAACAACTAACCAAAAATACTATTATGTATTCTCTAAATATAATAGACCTGATGTTGCAAAAGTTTTTAATAATGGAGTATCCCTAGAAAAAGCTGGTATAAATTTGAATACTGATATATCCAATATTAAAGATGGTACGTATACAATGAGTATTTATGCTCGTGGTATAGATGGTTATGGCAGTATAATTAAACTCCAAAACCAATTAACAAAAACAGCAGATGATAATATATTTATTCATAAAGGTAATTTAGCAAAACCTGTTAACCTAAATTTAAGTGATTTGAAAAAATTACCGGCTACAGATATCAAGTTTAATTTAGAGAATATAACCTATAATAAACCTAAGTTGAGTTTAGAAGGCTGGGGTTATATAGAAAACTTGAATACTGAAAATAGTAAAATATATATTAAATTATATAACTCTAAACACAGCTACATTTATAGCTCAAATATCTTGAATAGGTCTGATGTTGCAAAGACCTTTAAAAATAAAGATTTAGTAAAGAGCGGTTTTAATATTGACCTATTAGCAAATATTCCTAAAGGGATATACAAAATTAACTTAATAATAGTCAATCAAAATAAGTATGTTGATATATATTCAGGTAAAAATATTGAATATTAATACTTTACTTATAGCTTATATATTTCTTTAGCATTTCTATATTATTTACATAAATGATACAAATACACAATCAAACTATTTTATCTAAATGACCTTCACCTCCGGAACTTTCGCCCTGACGCCAAACCGAGTACCTAGTTTACATATGTGGTTGTTATTTTAACCACTTTTTGGATGATTTGATGTTATTGATAGTGTAGATAGTGTATAAAAAAGTGTGTCTATAGCTTGTCGAGTTTTGCATTCAAAATATCCCTAACTTTACAAAAAGCAGTTACGGGATATTTATAAGTTTTTTGTTCAAAGTTAGAAATTTTATTATTTATACTTATAGCATAAGGATATTGATTCAAATATATATTTTGGCAATTACTGTATTTCCATGGATATATTTTTTGATGCTCTTCAAACAAATACTTAAGATTCATTCAAACTATACTAAAGCCTCTTTCTTCTCAAGCGTTTTAGTATATAACTCTTGATACTTAGCAAGCTTTTCTTGCTCTGCAGCAACTACAGCCTCTGGAGCATTTGAGACGAATCTTTCATTTGAAAGTTTCTTTTGTACTCTATCGACTTCACCTTTTAGTTTGTCTAGCTCTTTATCCAATCTTGCCTTTTCAGCATCAATATCAACCAAACCTGCTAATGGAATATTTAACTCAAGCCCTTCGACAATCTGTGATAAAGATGTTGGTGGATTATCATTAAACTCAATATTATTTATTTTAGCTAACGCTTTGATAAACCCTTCTGTTTGAGCAAGATATTCTTTGTCTGTCTCAGCAACATCTTTAACAATTAGAGAGATCTCTAAAGATGGCTTGATACCTACTTCACTACGCATATTACGTAGAGTTGTGACAACATTTTGTAACCATACGATAGCTTTTTCAGCTTCTGGAGCTTCTAAATCCTGAGTAGCTACAGGATAAGATACATCCATAATTGTATCTTTAACATCATTTAAATGTGCTTTTAACTGCTGATAGATACTCTCTGTAATAAATGGTATAAGCGGATGTGCTAAAGCTAAGATATTTTCCAAAACTTTAGTAAGCGTATATTTAACACCATTTTTTTGTTGCTCAGATAGTGAATCATCTTTTAAAGTAACTTTTGCAAACTCAACATACCAGTCACAATAATTATTCCATACAAGATCATAAATAGTGTTTGCTACCAAATCAAAACGATAATTTGCAAGATGTCTATGTACATCAGCAGTAGCAGTATTTAGCACACTCCAAATCCACTTATCAGCGACGCCTAATTCATAGTTATCACAAACTTTATAATCATCAAGGTTCATCATCACAAATCTTGAAGCATTCCAAAGCTTGTTACAGAAGTTACGATACCCTTCAACTCTCGCAGTATCAAAGCTGATATCACGCGATGTAGAAGCTAATGCAGCATAAGTAAATCTCACCGCATCAGCACCATACGCGCTGATACCTTCAGGGAATTCTTTTTTAGTTGCTTTTTCAATTTTAGCTTTCATTTGTGGTTGCATTAGACCAGTAGTTCTCTTTTTCAGAAGCTCATCTAATGTAATACCATCTATCAAATCTACAGGATCCAAAACATTACCTTTAGATTTTGACATTTTCTGTCCTTCACTATCACGAATAAGACCCGTGATATAGATATCTCTAAATGGCACATCATTCATAAAGTACATGCCAAACATCATCATTCTAGCAACCCAGAAGAAGATAATGTCAAAACCAGTTACAAGTACGCTTGTTGGATAGTATTTTGCTAACTCAGGTGTTTTCTCAGGCCAGCCTAATGTACTAAAAGGCCATAATGCCGATGAGAACCACGTATCAAATACATCTTCATCCTGCTTGATAGTGACATCTTCAGCCAAATTATATTTAGCTCTAACATCTGCCTCATCTTCCCCGACATAAGCATTGCCTGCCTCATCATACCAAGCTGGGATTCTATGACCCCACCATAACTGACGAGATACACACCAATCTTGAATATCCCTCATCCACGCAAAATAAGTATTTTTCCAATTATCCGGAACAAACCTTACATCGCCCTTTTCAACCGCTTCAATCGCTGGTTTTGCAAGCACATCAGCTTTAACAAACCATTGTTTAGTTAGATATGGCTCAAGAATTTCTCCAGTTCTATCTCCAGTTGGTACTTTAAGAGCATGTGGTTCTATCTTATCTAAAAGACCTAGTGCATCCATATCAGCAACTATTTGCTTACGTGCTTCAAATCTATCTAAACCTTGATATTTTGACGGAACATTAGAATTTAATGCTGCATCATCAGTTAGAATATTTAGCATTGGCAAATCATGTCTTTTACCCATTTCATAGTCATTAAAGTCATGAGCAGGAGTGATCTTTACACATCCTGTACCAAAATCTTTCTCTACATAATCATCTGCTATAATTGGAATTTGTCTATCCGTAAGTGGTAGATTTATCATTTTACCTACTAAATGAGTGTATCTTTCATCTTCTGGATGAACCGCAACAGCCATATCACCAAGCATTGTCTCTGGACGAGTCGTTGCAATTATAATCTTCTCATTACTATCAGCTACCGGATATACGAAATGCCAAAGAGAACCTTGTTTATCTACTTGAGCAACCTCAAGATCTGAAACAGCTGTCTTTAGTTTAGGATCCCAGTTTACTAACCTCTCACCGCGATATGCTAAACCATCTTCGTATAGTTTGATAAAGCACTTCTTAACTGCATCAGATAAGCCATCATCCATTGTAAATCTCTCACGATCCCAATCTGGAGATGCTCCGATTCTACGCATCTGTGATGTGATAGTGCCGCCTGATAGCTCTTTCCATTCCCAAATTTTGCTTACAAAATTCTCACGGCCTAAATCATGTCTTGAGATACCTTGAGCATTTAACTGTCTCTCTACAACCATTTGCGTAGCAATACCCGCATGATCGGTACCAGGTTGCCAAAGTGTATCTTTGCCTGACATACGATTATAACGGATTAAAATATCCATCAAAGACATCTGGAAACCATGTCCCATATGCAAAGTACCTGTTACATTTGGAGGTGGTAGCATGATTGTATAAGTATCTTTTGAATCTGAGTTATCACACGCAAATCTGCCTGAAGCTTCCCAATTTTGATAATTAGACTGTTCGATTTCTTTTGGATTATAGTTTTTATTCATTTCTTGAGTCATTTATAATGCCTAAATATATAAGTTTATAGAAAAAATTAATGCTGATAATTTTAACAAAGTTCTTTAGAAAGTACTATTAGTCACTAGTTAAATAATACTAAGGTTTATCATCAATAAGCTAACCACGTCCAATAGCAACACTAACTATCTTTGGTGGTAGTTATCTCTAAATTTGAGTTCTTATAGTAAACATACTTCTTACGCGAAGCCTGCAAAGCTCTATCTTCCTGATAAACAAACTCTTTTAACTCTTTGATTTTTACTCGTTGAGGATCAACTGCTACTTCCATGATATTAATCAAAACATCATAACCTGAAGTGATAAATAAATTATCTGTGATAAGAATCGGAATATTTTTATATTGGTTATATTCTCTAGCAGCTATAGCACAATGATGTGGTATAAAAGAATCTTGACCATCTTGCCACAAATCATCATCAAGTTGTTTTGCAATACCTGTAGGAGCAAGAACCGCTATTGTTTTGCGTTCGTTATATTCTTTGATAACTGTAGCAATCAACACCTCCAGCATTTGGTTAATATCTGGCGTTTGTAAAACTCTAAACTCTACTTTCATCACAAATATTACCACTCCAAAAATTACAATTTAGCTATCTACCAAAATACACAACCATAATAATACAAATAGAATCTATAGACAAATGACTAGATACTATTTATCTACTGAGTCTGACTTTACAAAGACACCTGAAGTATAGCTATTAGTCCTAAAATCATCATAGCTAGTATACGAAGAAAGCTCCACTTTATCAGCTGATTCTAGTCTTAGCACATAATATCCTTTCGACCAATCAATATCATAATTAGCAATAGCAGACACCGCTTTTTTAGATGCTACACTATCTCCATATAGCACTAGTTTATACGGTCCAATATCGCAAAATGTTGGTGAACAATTTCCCTTTAGACTAATCAAAGGATTGCCTTTAGCATCGGCAGTTATTTCAAACTTAACTATGGACTGAGTATTTTTATCCACATTAGTCCAAGTTCCTAGAAAATTAGAATAATCTAACTTTTTATCTTTTGCATAAAGACTAAAAGGTAGTAGTACTAGAGTTAAACAAACTATTAACTTAAATCTATGAAACATATCTTCTTATACCCTCTATTTGAGTTATGCTTAATTACTGTACCTAAATACTGATTTTAATTTATTGATAAAGTCACCACCCAAGACAAAAAAACTAGCCACAAAAATAATATCGCCACTAAACAAGATAAGCATCATATTTAGCTGTCCAACTTGGTTAATTTTGTCAAAAATTAGTATCATCTCAAGCAATAATGTTGGGTATACCAAACTAGAAAAGAACATTATTAAACCAATGCTATGCCTTTTACGACTAATAGGCTTGTGTGTTGTAAAAGCTGATTTAAATACTGTCTTAATCGCTGATTTTATCGTATCAATTATTACTTTACCTAATAGCATAACTGATATTAGAAAAATTCCCTCCGCACTAACAAGCAAAATTGATGAAATAGCCAAATAGCTAGATGTAGATAACCCCAAAAAAGGCATTATACAAAAAACCACAATATAAGGCACAAATGACAAAATAAATAACAATAATCCTAAGTAATATTTCCAGTCTTTTTTCATGATCCCTGCCTATTCATATAAACCTTTAACTAGTGTATCAGATTTAGATTTAGTATTTTTTGTTGTACTTTTAATCAAACTTAACAGTTCTTGGTAATTACTAAAACTTTTTCCGGCATATATACTCGCATTTAAGGACTTTAATTGCTCTTTTAATTGTGGGAATATCTCGGCAACCTCTAATAATGAAAAGAGTTGCTTATCACTTTTTGTATTAGCCCAACCAATAATTGCTTTTTGAAGCTGTATATTATCTTTATTAGCACATGCTTTTTTAATATCTTTTATGCTTGCAGGATTTTTATCATCTGTAACAAACTTTTCTTCAGTTATATTTTTAGCTTTTCGAGTTAGTTTACACTTTATGAGTAGCATAAATGTAATCAGCCATAATACAAAAAGTCCTACAGCCATATTTCGCCAAAAAGTATCTTCAATAACCTTTTTAATAACTTGTGGTGCAGTTTGACTACCTACATTAAAACTTGTACTAGGTATAGTGCCTTTTTTGACATCAAATGTTTTTGTGGCTATTGTCGCAAGTTGTGATTTACTATTGTCAATATCGAACCATTTCAATGTAACAGCAGGAACTGTTGTTTTACCTTGCTTAATAGGCATATAACCAATCTTATAAGTCGCTGTACTTATTAGCTGACCGCCTTGCTCGATATCCTCAAGTACTGGCTTTTCAGGATAAACATTAAAAGAATCCGAAGATTTAAATTCTAATTTTGGAATATCTTCACTTAGGACACCTTTTGCCTTAATAGTTACAGTCCTAGTTAATAGCTCGCCCTCTTTTATGGTATCTCCTGCTGACCAGTTATCACTAATCTTAACATCTGATGCAGGAAACCAATCTTTAATAGCAATTTTTTCAGGAATTGGCTTAACTCTTAAGAATTTAGCATCCGTAGAGAAGCTCTTAACCCTAGTTCCTAGTTGCCCAAATCTATTCGGAATAGTCGCTTGCATTGCGATAGGTGGAATAGCGATAGTTCCTGTTCTATGAGGAATTATCAGAAAACTCTCTTCAACAACATCATACATTTTACCATTAATGCGCTTTTGATAAGTTCTTCTATGATTAGTTTGTTTGATTTCAGAGTTTTTTATATCAAAATTTCTAGGATTTAGACTCAAAATAGGTGTCGAATAATACAACTTCAAAGTATACAACACAGGCACATTAACATAAGTTTCATTCGTGGCTAATGTGCCTATGGCAAATATATCTTGATAGTTACTTGCCTCTTCGCTTGAGAGTTTCTTATCTACTTTTATAGAGATTGGTTTTGTTGACTGGTTACCAACTTTAATTGATGGTATTGTCAGATTACCTGATCTATTTGGCATAAGCGTGACAATCATCTCAAATTGTGAGCTTGATTTACCATTTATAACAGTAGTCTTACTGCTGGTACTAGTGTTATAAACTGTAAAATCTTTATCTAAAACATCTAGGTCAGGCTGAGTGTCAAAATCATCTAGGTGGAGTATTAGCTCAAAAGTTTCTCCATACTCAAGATGAGTATTATCGACACTAGCTGTGACATTAGCATAACTAATATTCAATCCAGCGATTAACAGCAAAAGTATACTTACTAATTTTAATAATTTAGTTCTCACGCTTATCTCCTATCATCCTCTGGTAGTCACGTGCAAATTTATTTTTAAGAAGCCCCCCCGGATTATCATTTATCGCAGCTAGAAGCTTATTCGCCTCTTTATCATTTAGTTCTTGTTGACGCTGATCTGCTGCATCTGATTGCTCAGGATTATCTTTATTATCTTTATTATCTTTATTATCTTTATTATCTTTATTATCTTTATTATCTTTATTATCTTTATTATCTTTATTATCTTTATTATCTTTATTATCTTTATTATCTTTATTATCTTTATTATCTTTATT
>NZ_VXKO01000019.1:21622-40616 GCF_008711475.1 Francisella sp. SYW-2
TTATCTTTATTATCTTTATTATCTTTATTATCTTTATTATCTTTATTATCTTTATTATCTTTATTATCTTTATTATCTTTATTATCTTTATTATCTTTATTATCTTTATTATCTTTATTATCTTTATTATCTTTATTGTCTTTATTATCTTTATTGTCTTTGTTGTCTTTATTGTCTTTGTTGTCTTTGTTGTCTTTGTTGTCTTTGTTGTCTTGAGAATTCTGCTGATTATCTTTTTGTTTATCTAGCTCTTTTGCTACTTCTAAATTATTTTTTGCATCTATAAAATCTGGTCTTTTTTGTATAGCTTTTGTATATGCGTCTATAGCTTTTTTGTATTCGCCCATGTGCGTTAAGGCATTACCCTGATTATACAACCCTTTAGCTGAATCATCTTTTTTAAACTCTTGATATGCATTTTGGTAGTCTCCGGCTTTATAGTATGAAGAACCTTTCCAATTACTATTTTCAAAAGCTTCAGCCGCTTTTTTTGCATTACCACTATCATAATAGCTCATGCCTTGTTGATCTCTTGTTTGCCATAAATCATTCCACTTATTCGCAAAACAAAAACATGGCAATAGTAACAAGATAAATATTAATTTTCTTAGCGACATATTCTCTCCAAAATACCTCTTCTAAAAAATAGTAAACTCATAGCTACCAGTAACCAAATAAAATAAATCCCCTCATCCTGCCAAAAAATATTTGCCGACTTTTTATCTGATTTCTTTTTACCATTGCCTTGTGTATCTGATAGTATCTTTTTAATATCAGTATTATTAGCAGTTAAAGTCACTAATTTTCCAGATCCAGCTTTTGCTAATGCTTCAAGTTGATTCATATCTATACCAAAATACTGGATATTGCCTCCATCATCTTTTATATAATTACCCTTATCATCTTTAGCAATACCGCCTTTTGGAGTTCCTATTGCATATACATCAGTATCTATACCCTGCTCTGCTAACTGTTTTGCTTTGGCGATAGCATCAGCTGATGGTGCTGAATCTGTTATCAAAATTATCTGACCTTTTTTTGCACCTGCTTGAGTAATTAACTGAGCAGATTTTTCTATAGCTTTATAGATATTATTACCCTGCACAGGCACAATATCTGAATTAATAACAGGGACAAGGTTCTCAACAGTATTCGCATCAGATGTTAATGGCGAAACAACAAATGGCTCACTTGAGAATACTATCATCCCAACCTGACCTTCTTTTATTCTACGCAAAATATCTAAAGTCTTATATTTAGCTCTCTCAAGCCTAGTTGGAGAAACATCTGTAGTGTCCATCGACTGCGAAACATCTAAAGCAATAACTCTCGAAACATTTTCTTGATATACAGGCACATCTTTATACTTCCATGTAGGACCTGCTAATGCTAGCACAGATATAATCCACAAACACAAAAACAAAAATGGCACTAATGACTTTTTAGTTTTTGACTGCTTACCTACAACTATATGCTCCAATAAATGACTATCACAATACTTAGCCCAACTATTTGCTTGTGAAGAACTTCTAAAAAGTAAAATAACAAAAACTACAATAGGCACTAATGCTAACAGCCACCACGGACGCAGAAAATGAAAATCCATACTAATATCCTCTCCTACGCTTCAACCATACTATAGCCATCACAAAACTTAACAGCAATGCAAAACCAAGACTCCAAGGATATAGATATGTAACTGGTCTGACTACTGTTTTGTCTGACTCTATCGGCTCTAGCCGATCTATCGATTCATATACTTGTTTCAAATCAGTACTATTTTGAGCTCTAAAAAACTTCCCTCCGGTCATTGTGGCAATTTTTTGTAATACTTCTGTATCTAGATCCTCTGATGTATTAACTAATCTTTCACCAAAAGTAGTCTTAACCATCATTTGCCCACCACCCAAACCTATGGTGTATATCTTTATATGATACTGTTTTGCAAGTTCTGCTGCCTGCATAGGCTGTAGCGCTCCGGAGTTATTTTCACCATCTGTTAGCAAAACAAGAGCTTTAGAGTCACCTGGGTATCTTTTGAGCTTCTTAACTGCCAAACCTATAGCATCGCCTATAGCAGTTTGTGGACCTGGTAAAGCAATACTTGCATCATCAAGCATTTTTTTGACAGTTGGGATATCAAAAGTCAACGGCGTTTGCAAATATGCCCAAGTACCAAAAAGTATCAAACCTACTCTATCTCCTTGACGTGTATCTAAAAACTCATTAGCAACACGCATTACAAGATCAAATCTTGACTCCATTTTACCATTAGACTTCTGCATATCTTGGATAGCCATACTACCAGATAGGTCAATAGCCATCATTAGATCCCTACCGCTTTGCGGCAAGCTAACTGGTTTGCCTAACCACTGGATACCAGAACCTGAAATAATCAATAATATCCAAATAGTACTTAGAATATATTTAAGATAATTTGCTTTGGTAAAGTCTCCATTTTTATTACCTCTCAACTGAGATTCCAACTGAGCAAAAAATGGTATTTTTAGTGCCAGCTGCTTATCATGTTTTACTCTTGGAAATATCCAATAGCTAACAACAGGTAAAATAATCAAAACCAAAAACCAAGGATATTCTATATTAATCACAATACTCTCCTTAGCCACTGCTCTGCCACAGTCAAAATTTCATTTAACGTTTGTTTATCTAATTCGACAGCTCTATAACTATTTGCCAACATATTAGCTTTGGTATTTTTGAAATTTTGATTTTTCATTTTAGAGTCGAGAAACTCAAGCCATTGCTCACCATGTAGAGTTTTGATTTGTTGATTTGGGAATTTTTGTAATGCTACTCTTTTTAAATATACAGATATATTTTGCAAAACCTCTTTCGGTTTATTTTGTTGAGTCTCTTCTATTGCCCTTCTAAAATCATTAATAATAGAATCCTTGTAACTATTTCTCTTTTTTCTAAAATGTAGAATGATCAAGAAGATAATAAAAGCTAGTACAATCAAACCTAAAAGTAACCACCAACCATAAGCCAAAGGCCACCATTGAGAGACCCTTGCAGGCAAATAAATATCTTTTAATTGAGCCAAAAGATCATTAGTTTGCATAATTAGCTATCCCATAGTTTATTGCTTTAACCAGATCATCATTCGTTGCTATCTCAATAAACCCTGTTTTATTCTTACGTGAAAAATCCTTTATCGCAGTGTATCTTTCTTGATAAAGGTTTTTATAAACACTTCTTTGTTTCTTACTCGCAGCATCTAATACTATACGATGCTCACCATCACTAAAATAATATGTATCTAAAGCAGGTAACTCCTTTTCTATAGGATCATAACTAAATATATTTATAACCTCATTTTTAGCTCTCAATAATTTAAGATACTGTTTTGCTTGCTCATCAAAACTACTAAAGTCACTAATAATAATTATCACACTATTACTACGAACTTTCGCATACAGAAACTTTATAACATCTGCTAGTTTCTTTTGAGATTTAAGCTGATAATCTTTGTGATCAGTCGTTATAAGATTAAACATTTTAATCAAGGCTGATTTATCTTGTTTTGCAGGGTAGAAGTTATAGCCTTGATCATCAAAAATAATGCCTCCAACCTTATCATGAGCCTCTAACGCTCCAAACCCTAATAACGCTAATGTATTAGCAGCCTTAACACACTTAAAGCACTCCCTTGTACCAAAGTTCATTGTACTATTTTGATCAACAATAAAATACAGACTACGTTCACGCTCTTCATGATAAACTTTAGTGTATGGTTTACCAAGCCTTGCTGTAAGTGACCAGTGCATCAATCTAATATCATCGCCTGCTTGATAATGTCTAACCTCATCAAAGTCCATACCACGACCTTTTGCGTTAGAAATATTTGTACCAGCATTAGTCGTATTAACTTTCTGATTAGCAAATAATTTTAGTGACTTTGCCTGATAGCGATGATTCAAAAGCTCTTGGATATCAGCCTTAACACCTTTATAACTTTTCATTGAGGATACTCTATGGGATTGGCACAGCCTTTAGCAATTCAGCAATCACATCATCACTTGTGATACCATCAACATCTGCTTCAAATGTTGGCAATATTCTGTGACGTAGCACTTCATATATAACTGCATGGACATCTCCAGGAGATACATAATCATTGCCAGATAGCCAAGCATGCGCTCGAGCCGCTCTATCTAGCGCTATTGTTCCCCTAGGACTTGCGCCAAAGGCAATCCACTTTTTGATACTTGGACTATATTTTGATGGATCTCTAGTAGCGAGAATTAACTCAATAATATATTGCTCAAGAGCTGCTGACATTTGAACATTCAATACTTCCTCTTGTGCTGCAAAAATCGCTTCTTGAGAAATACTCGGGTAGCGTAATTTATGCCCTAGTGCTTCACCTCTACTTATAGACAGAATTTTTGCTTCAGTTTTTGGATCTGGATACTCAATCTTCACAAAAAGCATAAATCTATCTAACTGTGCTTCAGGAAGTGGATAAGTACCTTCTTGCTCAATTGGGTTTTGCGTAGCCATCACCATAAAAAGATTAGACAAAGGATATGTCTTCTTACCCACTGTGATTTGCTTCTCTCCCATAGCTTCAAGCAATGCTGACTGAACCTTTGCAGGCGCCCTATTTATCTCATCAGCAAGCAATAGGTTATGAAATAATGGCCCTGACTGAAACTCAAAGCTCTGTTGCTGAGGTATGTATATCTCTGTCCCTGTCAAATCTGCCGGTAAAAGATCCGGTGTAAACTGCACTCTATGATAAGAGCAATCTATACTTTCAGACAATGTTTTGATCGCAGTTGTCTTAGCTAACCCAGGAGCTCCCTCTACAAGCAAGTGTCCTCCAGCTAGCAATGCTATCAATAAACGCTTATTTAAATTTTCTTGACCAACAACACGATTGTTTAAGAACTCTAGTAATTCCTCAAACTGATTATATACAGACACAGTCTCTCCAAAACCTCTTATCTTCTTTTGTAGAGTATATGGGTTGTTACTAGTTTTTCAAGAGTCTAGACTCGATATAACTAATTTACAAAGATTAAACAGTGTTATAAACTTTAGTTTATTAACTAAAATCGACAAAATTCTTATGAAATTTCTTAAAATGTGGGCAGTATCAATGCTAGTAAGTTTAACACTAGTTAGCTGCTCGAACACATCTGATTTAACTAGCAATCTGAACTCAGCAGGCGAATCTATTGCAAGATTTGTGAATGGTACTTTTTCTGCTAAAATTGATAACACTAGCCTGCAAAGTGTATACAATGCAACACTTTTGGCTCTAAATAACGGTAGTAATAAAATAGTAACTAGCAACATCAATGATGACACCGCGAACATCACTGGCACGTACACTATCAACGGCAGTTTTTTTGACAAAGTCCATACGGTTAATTTTGATATAAAACTACTCAAAGGTAACGACAATACTGTTAATTTACTTATCCGAATAGGTAAGTTTGGCAATAAAGAAGCATCTGTTAATTTACTAACAAACATAAAGAGTAATCTAGGATTATAAATAATGAGTGTAAGTACCCCAAAAGTATTATCTATTCAATCTCATGTAGCCTATGGCTATGCCGGTAATAAAGCTGCCGTATTCCCTATGCAGCGTCTTGGTATAGAAGTCTCTCCAATATATACAGTCCAGCTCTCAAACCATACTCAATACGACTTTTTTAAAGGTTCTTTTTTTAGTGCTGAAGATATCCAAAATGTTATAGAAGGCTTGATTACTAACAACTTCTTAGCAAAACAGGATGCTATCTTATCTGGATATATCGGCAACGTCGATGTTGCTAAAGTTATTGCAAATACAGTCACATTACTAAAAGAAAAAAAACAAGCTAGCCTATACTGCTGTGACCCTGTCTTTGGTGATAAATATGATGAAGATGAAACAGGACATATTTTTGCATCAAACGATCACCCAGAAATATTCTTAAAATATTTATTACCATTAGCTGACATAATTACACCAAATATATTTGAGCTAAGTGTACTAAGCGGTGTCGAGATAAGAAAGCATGAAGATATAGTCAAAGCATGCCAAAGTCTAATTGTAAAAACCAAAAATGAAAAGCAAATCATAATCGTTACAAGTGTGTCTTTTGATAAAAATAAAACTGGTATTGCAATTTACCAGAACAATAACTTTTCTTATATGGAATCTGCCAAATATAAAGTTCAACCTAAAGTAAGTGGCTCAGGTGATATTACTGCAGCGATGTTTTTAAGTTATCTTTTAAAGGGTAAAACATTAGATGAAGCTCTAAGTTTGGTTACTAGATGTTTGGACGGCATCTTCAGGGTTACACACGAATTAAACACTGATGAGCTAGCCTTAATACAAGCACAGGAGTACATCAAATAATGGATCGTTATAGCAAAATCACAGATGTCCATCGCTACAAAAGAGAAATCGTACTGCTAAAAAGTCGCCCTTGTGCTTATGGAAAATGTACTTTTTGTGACTATATACTAGATAACTCAAAAAATATTGACGAAATCAACTCTATTAATTTTGATATTTTAAACAATGTTAGCGGAGAGTTTGGTGTTCTTGAAATAATAAATTCAGGCAATGTATTTGAACTTCCTCAAGCAACTAAAAATCGTATTAAAGAAATAGTTCAAGAAAAAGATATCAAACTACTTTTTGTCGAAGCGCACTGGATGTACAAAGACCATCTACACAAAATCAAAGATCTATTTGATACTAATATCTTTATCAAAACTGGTTTAGAAAGCTTTGATAATCAGTTTAGAGAAAAAATTTTAAATAAAGGATTCTTTCATACATCACCCCAACAGCTAAGTGAGCTATTTGACTCAGTTTGTCTCTTGATTGGTGTCAAAGGTCAAACAAAAGAGATAATAAAAAAAGATATTGAAATAGCTAAAAAACACTTTAATCACACAACTTTGAATCTATATGTAAACAATACAACATCAATAAAAGCAGATGAAGAGTTGAAAAAATGGTTTTTAGATGAATATAAAGAGCTATTTAATGATCCACAATTTGAGATACTTGTCAGCAATACTGATTTTGGTGTTGGTGACTAATGCAACTTTAGCTGATATCAAAATACGTTGAAGTATGCTATCTTTGTAGTACAAGTGTACTTTAGGGGAAGATGTTGCAACACACTCTCAAACAAATTTCCGATATTCTAAAAGCAAGAATAATCAATAACCCGTCTACTGAAGTTATTATTTCAGGACTTAATTATGCAGAATCCGCAAAAGAAAATGATTTGACTTTGATAGATCAACACGAGCATATTAAGCTTTGGGAAAACTCAAAGGCTGCCGCTGCTATTGTCAGTGATAAGATTAGCACTGAGTTAGCAAAAATTAATGATAAGCCAATATTGGTAGTGAATAACGCAGACTTAGCCATGGCTAAGGTACTAGAACTATTCTCTGTACCATACCCTGAACAAAATGGCATTCATGAAAAAGCTGTTATAGACCCATCAGCAAAAATTGGTAAAAATGTTGAAATTGGCCCAGGAGCATACATTGGTAAAAATGTTGAAATTGGTGATAATACAATAATCTACGCCAATGTATGTATTTACAACGATACAAAAATTGGTACTAACTGCATTATATGGCCTAGTGTTACAATTCGAGATAGAACAGTTATAGGACACTTCTGTAGACTATACTCAAACTGCTCTATAGGTACAGATGGATTTGGCTACAGACCTTCAGAAGATGGTAGAAGTATAGTTAGAATTCCTCATATAGGTAATGTTGTGATTGGCAGTTTTGTAGATATTGGTTCAAACACATGTATTGACAATGCTAAATACGGCTCAACAATAATTGGTGATTATACAAAAATCGATAACCTAGTTCAGATAGGTCACAATGTCATTATTGGTAAGGGTTGCATGATATGCGGACAAGTAGGTATCAGTGGCTCTGTAACAGTAGGAGATGGTGTAGTAATAGCGGGTAACGCCGGCATCAAAGATCATACCAAAATAGGCAGCGGAGCTCGAATAGGCGGTAAGGCTGGTGTGATGTGGGATGTACCTGCTGGTGAGAGTCATATGGGATACCCTGCCTATAAAGATACTGAATTAGCAAAACAATGGATAGCCATCAGGAAGCTTCCAGAAACTATGAAAAAACTCAAAGCACTAGCAAAAAGTCTAAAAATAGATCTTTAATCTTTAAATTAAATGTATTTTATACATAAGAAATTTAAATATAACAAATAAGATTTTTAAATATGCAGCTTGTAGCAGTATAAATTCAACCCCTCCGTTTTAAATAAATAACTTCTCAAAAGCTAATATATAGCTTAATTTCACCTGCATTAGGTATCTAAATTCAAACCAGATACTATACCATTTTAGTATACTCAAAGCCTTTATTTTCAATATCTTCACTCGAATTTAATTTTTGATTTAGGCTATTAATATGTTAAAATTTGGAGTGTATAATTATAAGGCAAGAAAAGACCTCTAAATTATCAAATTATAAGATTTTTTCTTTCCAATTCTTTTACAAAAAGGAAATAACACTAAAATACTAGAACTATAAGGAGAAGCAACATGTTACCAACGCTCATGTCTGTTGACTTAGCAAGATTGCAGTTTGGTTTAACAGCATCATTTCACTTCTTATTTGTTCCTCTAACGTTAGGGCTAACGTGGATTTTATTCACAATGGAACTAATGTACGTAAGAACAGGTAAGCAAGTATATAAAGATATGGTGAAGTTTTGGGGTAAATTACTCGGAATTAACTTCGCTCTAGGGATTATTACTGGTCTAACCATGGAGTTTGAATTCGGTACTAACTGGTCATACTACTCTCAATCAGTAGGTGATATTTTTGGTACACCTCTGGCTATTGAAGGCTTGGCAGCATTTATGCTTGAGTCTACTTTTGCTGGTTTATTCTTCTTCGGCTGGGATAAGTTATCAAAGAAACAACACTTACTGTCTACATTCTGCTTAGCAATAGGTTCAAGCTTCTCTGCGTTACTAATATTGGTTGCTAACGGTTATATGCAACATCCTGTTGGTTCTGAGTTCGTTGCATCTACAATGAGAATGGAAACTGTAAGCTTACTTCAAGTATTCCTAAATGAAACAGCACAAACAAACTTTGGTCACGTGATAACAGCTGGATACACAACTGGTGCGACTTTTGTAATCGGTATTAGTGCTTTCTATCTACTAAAAAATCGTGATAGCGGTTTTGCTAAAAGATCTTTGGGTGTTGGCTTAGGTTTCGGTATCGTTGCATGTACTATGGCGATGTTCTTCGGTGATGCAAACGGTGTAGATGCATTTAAAGTACAACCATTAAAAATGGCTTCAATAGAAGCTGAGTGGGATACTTCTAAAGCTCCTGCTGCTTTCAATGCTGTAGCTATCCCGAGCAATGCTGATCAAGAAAACCATTATGCAGTAGAGATTCCTGCTGTACTTGGTCTAATCGCTACTCACTCTACAGATGTAGAAGTCCCAGGTATCAAAGCTATCCTCTATGGAAAAGCAGATGCTAATGGCACTAGAGACCCTAGCCTTGCATACTATAGAGATATCGCAACAGGTGAAACTGCTGATGTATCTCCAGAAGTAGCTGCTGCTAACCCTGCTAAGTACGAAAAAGTACCTGCTGCGGTAGTTATGATTAGAGATGGTGGTTTAGCGTATGCAGATCTTCTTAAGTGGAGAGAAACTGGTCATGAAGGTGATACTCCTGATGCTAGCTATGTTAACTACAACAACCCTGAATATCAAAGATATATGGGCTTCGGTAAGTTACTTGTACAAGTAGCTCAAGAGAAGTACGGTAAAGCTGATTCAGATACGATAGCAAAAGTTGCTAACGATCCTGAATTAGTAAAAGCAACTGCTACTAATATGGTTCCTGAAGTTGTTAGCATATTCTGGGCATTTAGAATAATGGTTGGAATTGGTCTATTATTATTTGCTCTAATGTTTGTTGGCTTAATCCTACTTGCTAAAAACTCTTTAGGTAGCTCTAAATTTAGCAGACTTGTATTAAGAGTAATGCTATGGTCAATCCCATTACCATTTATTGCTTGCTCTGCTGGCTGGTTCGTAACAGAGCATGGTCGTCAGCCTTGGACAGTATATGGAGAGCTTCCTACTAGTATAAGTTCTTCAGCTCTTACGGCTGCTGATGTAGGTACATCTATGGCAATCTTCTGTCTAATAGACTTAAGCTTATTTGCTGTACTAATTTTCTTAATGTTCAAGTATGCAAGACTAGGACCTAGTTCGTTAGGCACTGGTAAATACCATTTTGAACAAAACAAAAATGATAAATAAGGAGAGATAAATGTTATTAGATGTTTTACAAATTATCTCTTGGCTAGTTGTAGGGGTTCTAATATTCTTAGTAGCTGCTACTGTTGGTTTTGACTTTGGTGTAGGTATTCTTGCCAAATTTGTTGGTAAAGATGACTACGAAAAAAGAGCTATCATAAATACAGTTGGCCCTACTTGGGATGGTAGCCAAGTTTGGTTTATTACAGCTGGTGGTGCTATATTTGCTATTTGGCCACAAGTTTATGCTACTAGCTTCTCAGGTTTATATATCGCTATCTTACTAGTGTTATGGGGACTTTTCTTAAGACCTCCTGCTTTTGAGTACAGAAAGAAAATAGATAACCCTACATGGAAAAACTTCTGGGACTGGATGCTTTTGTTAGGAAGTGTTATTCCTATAGTTGTCATGGGTGTAGCTGTTGGTAACTTATATTTAGGTTTTCCTATCTCTTATGATGATACCTCAAGATTAATATATGGTGCTGTTACTAACGGCCAGTATCAATCTATGTGGGTTACTTTGATACACTTACTAACTCCATTTGCATTATTGTTTGGTATATTTGCTCTAAATATGTCACTAATGCATGGTTCAGCTTATGCTAAGCTTAGAACAGATGGCGTTTTAAGAGATAGATTCAGAAAAATTACAAATGTTACAGCGACTATTTACTTAGTCTTATTTGTAATCGCAGCTATTTGGATTGCTCTAATACCTGGATATCAGTACTCTACTGGTGCAAGTTGTACATACGCATCAGAAGCATTACAACATCCATTCAGTGCTGGAGTTATTACTAATGACCATTCTTGGTATTATAACTTCACGCAAGCTAAAACTATTTGGATGTGGTTTGCTCCTATTCTGGCTTTTGTTGGTGCATTACTTGTTATCAAGTTCAACAACAAAGATAAAGATGGTGCTGCTTTCATAGCTAGTATGGCCTCTCTACTAGGTGCTGTATTAACTGTTGGCTTTGCATTATTCCCATTCATTATGGTATCTAATGTCGGCAACTTCCAATATAGCTTGACAGTATTTAACGCAAGTAGTAGCCAAACTTCTCTAATAGGTATATTATGTGCAGCTGTTATTATACTTCCAATCATCTTCTCTTATACATTCTTTGTGTATAAGAAAATGTGGGCAAATGGTCGTAGAGTATCTGCTGAAGAAGTTAAAGCAAACTCTCACGAGTTATACTAAGAGGAGACTAGTATGTTTTATTTATTATGGATTACATCTGCATTTGTAGCTGTTGGCGCTGGTTGTTTCGTAGCTAGCAGAATTGACAAAAAAGAAGACTAATTTTCTATCTGCTATTTTCTTCTATTTTATTTCTTCTCTTTGATATAAAATTTTTTCATTCAAATTTTATTTGTTTTAAAAAATGAAAAAAATAATATCTCTGACTATCACTTTATTTCTTGTTATAACATCTAATTGTTATGCAGATATTATTGTTGGAACAACTGGAGATTATGCTCCTTTTTCAACTTATAACAAAAACGATAATAAATTCTCCGGGAAAGATATCGATCTCATAAAAACTTTTGCTGAAGCAAATAATGAAGATATTAAATTTGTTGAGACCACTTGGGCAACTGCTGAAGGTGATCTAAAAGACAATAAATTTGATGTCTTTGTAGGAGGTATGACAATAACTCCTACTCGTCAAGCAAAATTCATATTCTCTACTCCATTAGGCTCTTTTAGTAAGGCTGCTATGACTAGCTGCAAAAACTTATCTAAGTTCAAGAGCTTTGCAAATATAGACAATCCAAATACCCTAATCATAGAAAATAGAGGTGGAACAAATGAGAACTTTGCTTTACAGAAAATCAAAAATGCTCAATTATTAATTATCGCTGATAATAAGCTTGCGGTTAAATCTATCACCGATGGCATAGATGGTATATATCCAGATATAATGTTTACCGATTCGCCTGAAATTGCGTACCAGCACTCTATAAATCCAAATATTTGCCAAGTACCAATTAAAGTTGATAATAGTATTTCATATAAGGCTTTTATGTTTAATAACACTCCAGCAGGGAAAAATCTTGCTAATAAGTTTAATGACTGGATAAAAGATAATCCTAAAATTCTTCATCAATATTTAAATTCAAAAAAATAGAAGTTCGCTAAATCAACCTAACTCTATCGGGTCAATATCAAAATACATCTTAACTGAGTTTTTTAAACTAGACATTATTTGAGTATTAGCAACCCATTTAATTATTAAATTTATCTGACTACGAGAGTTTGAGGTTAAAAGTATACTATAGTGATATACATTATTCTTTTTCAAATGAAGAGCTGGTAGAGGTTTAGATACTTGTACACCGGAGCTATCTTTCAAACTCAAATATATTTGCTCCAACATATTTAAGACTTTATTTTCATCTTTTGATTCTGCTATGATTTGTGCTTGATAGGTATATGGTGGATAGCTCGCGTACTTTCTTTGCTCTAGAAGATAATCCAGAAACTCAAGATAGTCACTATTTACCAATAACTGTAAAAGTTTATTATCAGGCTGATATGTCTGAAGTATTATCCTTCCAGGTTTATCCGCCCTTCCAGCTCTTCCAGAGACTTGAACTATCGTTTGCGCAGTTCGCTCTATTGCATGGAAATCAGTACTATATAAACCAGCATCAATATTAATTAATCCTGCTAATGTAATATTCTCGAAATGATGCCCTTTTGCTATCATCTGAGTACCAACGATAACATCAACTTGCTTATCATTTATCATCTGATTGATGCTATGTAGATCATTCATAGTTTTGATATTTGATCTATCAAAGCGCACCACCTTATTATATGGAAATCTCGCCTCTATTCTTGACTGAACTTTTTCAGTACCACTACCATAAGCAAAAAGCTCTTCAGCATTACAACTTGGACAAGCTGTAACTATTGGCTTACGAGAACCACAAAAATGACATTCTAAGTACTGATATGGATGTGTATGTAATGTATATGGTTTATCACATCTCTTACACTCCACAGTCTCTCCGCAACTCTTACAGACCAAAGCCTTAGCAAAACCTAATTTGTTGATAAATATTAATGACTGCTGATGATCGTTGATATTCTGCTCAATCAATGAAAAAAGAGTATTACTAATACCATTATCAACAATACTTGATTTTAGATCTAATAGCTCAATCGTATTCTGATGTGAGTTTAGCGCCCTTTTATTAAGCTTGAGCAAATTATACTTTCCAATAAGATAATTATAGTAACTTTGAATAGATGGTGTAGCACTACCCAGAACGACTGGAACATCAAGCTGACTAGCTCGAAATATAGCAACATCACGAGCATTATAACGAATAGTTGTTGTTTGTTGCTTATATGAACTATCATGTTCTTCATCAACGATGATAATCCCAAGATTCTTAAAATCAGCCAAGACTCCACTTCGAGTAGCAATTACAATATCAGCTTCGCCATTTTTTATTTTTAACCAGTTAGTTAACCTAGTTTTATCACTTAGTTTAGAATGTAGTGCAACAACATTCTTATCTATAAACCTCTTCTCAAATCTTTTGATTGTCTGTGGTGTAAGATTTATTTCTGGCACTAAGACAAGAACTTGTTGAGACTTGGCTAAAAAACTCTGAATGGTATGTAAGTAAACCTCTGTTTTGCCACTTCCAGTTACTCCATAAAGTAAAGATACCTTGAAACCCGATTGTGATGCAATTTGCTCAAAAGCATATTGCTGTTCTGGATTAAGCAACTTAGGTAAGTCTGATTCTATAGTATTATTAGACTGTCTTAACTTATAAGTTTTTTTGAGGATGTTTTTATCAAGAAGTTTATTAATAACATAGCTAGAAGCTAATTCTTTTAGCTCCTCAAAACGAAGCGCCTCATTATTAGCAAAAATTTTTAGAACATCTTGTTGCTTTGAAGTCAGTTTATGTTGCTGTAGCTCTATTTGATCTAAATATACATAGGTATCTTTCTGAGGAGAAACTTTCTCAATTTTCAAAAAATCATTTGGTAAAGCCAAACGTATAGCATTATATAAATCACAACAATAATACTGCGATAACCACAAAATAAGTCTTTGTACAGCATCGCTAATAGGTTGATCTATAATCTTTAGAATAGGTTTTACTCTTGTAAGCTCATAATCAATCTTTATATCTTTAGCTACAATAAAGCCTATAAGTTGACGCTTACCCACCTGTACCAAAACTCTGCTAAATAGCTCGACATTAGTATCTTTAATAGAGTAATCAAGCAAGTAACTTGGAGGTACTGCTAGAGCAACCTTAACAATCATTATCTAACTTCTGCAGTTTTTGTATTTTTATACCAGTAATAAAAGCCATAAACAGCTGTAATGAAAAATATAAAGTTCTGTAGTACTTGACCATACAATTCTTGTTGATACATAACTACAACGAAGTACAAATCAGAAACAATCCATACAATCCAATTCTCCATAAACTTCTCTATAGTCATAATAATTGCTGTAAATGTAATACCTGTCAGAATACCTGTTGAAAATATATCTGCTGAACTAGTGATATAGTTAAATACAATACTAAAAATACATAGTATTGCTAGATACACAATATAACGAAAATAGTCAGCTCTCTTCATCCATTTAACAGTCTTATGCTCACCATCTATACCTTGTGTATACCACTTATACCAACCATAGCTGAAGAATACCACATAAACGAATTGCAACAGTACCAGTGAGTAGGTCCCCTTCATCGCAAACAAAAATAATAAAAGTATCGCACCTACTATACCCAATGACCAAGACCATACTTTAAGTCTTGCTAAGTATATTGTATACAATACATTTATAATCAATGCTGAATAATCAAGAGTCTCAAATATCATTATATAATTCCTATATCTCTAAAAACACTCGTATAATTTTATATCAAGATCTTTATATAAGTCAGACTTTATTACATTAATTTTTCTTATAGAGCTTGTTTTGAAATTAATCGTTGGATTACACGCCAAATATATCTCATACAAGTCTGTACTAAATACATCACAATTTAAATAACAAATATCTTGAGCAGTTATCCTAATAACTCCGGCGGTTTCTAAGTCATATAAGATTTTCTTAACTTTATCGTAATCAGCAACCGCCATCTTTTGATACATCTGATCAATACTAATCCCATTTCTCAATTCTCTTTGAGCCACATGTAGCTCTTTAAGCATACAAACACTTATACTTAAATCATCTCTTTTTACTTCTTTCTTAAAATCTAATGTCACCTCCATATACTGTATAGCTTTGATCATCACAGCACCTAAAAGTGTAATCTGCCAAGCCACAAAGACCCAAAGTATAAAAATAGGTATCAAAGATAGTGAGCCATAAATCACAGAATATGTAGGAACATAGAACATATACAATGCAAAAAGTTTTTTTGCAATGGAAAAAACTATAGCCACCAGAAATGCTACAATCAATGCTGTTCTAGAACTAATTCTTGTATTAGGTAATATTTTATAAAAAACAAAAAAACCTGCTATTAAAAAGATTAAAGATAATCCGTTTAAAAGATATTGCTCAATACCTATATCTTTCACAAACCAAGCCATAGAAATAAGGTACGTACTAGAAATAAATACAAAGCCCATTAATATAGGTCCCATTGTCATCAAAGCCCAATACACTAACAAACTTTGAACAAGAGGTCGTTGTTTATTAACATAAAAAACTTTATTTAATGTAATCTCTAATTTTTTAATCATCAAAAAAATAACAACTAACAAGACTACAATAGACGTAATTGGCAAAGAGGTCATCTTATCAGAAATACTTGTGATGTACTGCTGAACTGTCGCCGCGGTCTCGGGAAGCATATTTTGGAAAAGAAAATTCTGCAAATTCTCAGAAAGAGAGCTAAATGCATTAAAAGCATTCAAAATATTTATTATAATGAAGAAAGCTGGTACGATAGCAAACAAACTTGTAAGAGTTATAGCTGCAGCTACTGTTGGACAGTCTTTACGAAGATATTCTTTTAAGACCCAGATCCAATAGTTTTTAAATATTGACAAATATTTTTTGTATAACTTGATTTCAAACATAGAAAAAAAATAATGAAAAACATACTAATACTATACTACAGCCAAGGTGGAAGTACAAAGAAAATGGCTCATACCATAGCCCTAGGTGTAGAAGCTACAGGCGCTACTGCCATAGTTCGTACCGTACCAAATATCTCAGCAAAAACTGAACAGGTTGATTCTAAAATTCCTGATAGTGGAGATCTATATGCTACAAAAGAAGATCTTGCAAACTGCGATGGTTTAATTGTTGGAAGCCCAGCTTATTTTGGCAATATGGCATCACCTTTGAAATACTTTTTAGAAATTCATAGTGATATATGGTTTAAGGGTAGTCTAATCGGTAAGCCTGTTGGCTTTTTCACAGCTGCCTCTGGAATGCATTCAGGACATGAGAGCACTCTACTATCAATGATGATCCCATTTATACATCATGGTTGCCTAATTGTTGGTGTACCATATAGCGAACAAGCTCTAGAGCATACACGTACAGGTGGTACACCGTATGGTGCATCTCATCTAAATACTTTTTCACCAAACAAAAATATGTCAGATGATGAGATTAAAATTTGTAAAACATTAGGTAAAAGAGTCGCGGATATTGCTAATAAACTTTCTTGTTAGGAGAATATTAGATGAGAAATATTTTTTATACTTTAATATTTTTATCACTTTTACTACTAAACAGCTGTAGCACATCTCAGCCAAGCTATTCTGCCAACTCAGTAGGCCAAGTATCCCAAGTAAAGCAAGGTAAAATCATAGATATTCAACAGGTCAAAATTAAAGGTAACAGTAATATAGGTGCCCAAATTGGAGGACTTGGTGGTGCTTTTGGTGGTGCTTTTGCCGGCGCAGGAGCAGGAATGCTTACCAGTATTGCTGGCTCTATCGGTGGGGCTATAGTTGGCGGTATTGCGGGAGGAGCAACAGAAGATGCCATAACCTCTTCAAAAGGCTATCAATTTACAATACAGTTAAGTAATGGTGAAGCACTTGCCATATTACAAGAAGATAAGCATGATTTAAATATTGGCGATGAAGTGACTATATATATGTCCGGAAACAATACTAGAATTGTTCCTGCAAAAAACTAAAAAACAATATTAAAAATAAGTAAAATTTGCTTTCGTAACACTTATAGTTTAGTATATTTTTTCATCATTATTAATTAGTATTTACATTTCCTGTGAACACTAAATAGTTTTTTTGACTTAGAGGAACCTAACCTAATGTATAAGAAAAAAGTTACCACACTGGGATTAAGCATCTGGTTTGCATGTGCATTTTTTTATGCTCTTGAGTATTTTGTAAGATCATCGACAGGCGCTCTACTTGATGACTTCACGAAAGAACCTTATAATCTTAGCCTCGCAGCGACCGCAATGTTTAGCTCATCATTTTATTGGAGTTATATAATATCACAGATACCTGCTGGCATACTCGTGGATAGATTTGGTATCAAGAGAGTAATGATAGCAAGTTCGGCCATATTTTCTCTAGCAATGCTGGTCGCAAGTATTGCTCATAATGAGTCAATGCTTCTGGCTTATAGAATATTAGCTGGGTTTGGTGGAGGCTTTGCTATATTGTGCGCTATAAAAGCAATCGCAATTTGGTTGCCAAATAGATTATTTCCTGCATTTACAGGTTTAACGCAATTTGTACTATATATAGGTGCAACGCTTTCAGCTGCTCCTCTAGTATTCTTAGCTAGCCACTTCAGTATTTCACAAATCATGGCTTTACTATTTATAATTTCTATAATTTTGTTGCTTGTTAGCATATTTATAATACAGGTACATCCTGACTACTCTAAGCATAATAAACAAAACGAACATAAGAAAGATAATTTAAAGGATATTATTACTGTATTTAAAAATAAACAAATTTGGTTTAACGGCCTATACTGCTTCACTATCTATGGAACAACTGTTCTTTTCGCAGACTTATGGGGTATAAAATATTTACAGCTAACAGGTTTTTCTGAAGTCAACGCTGGTTACTGCACTTCATTAATTTTTATTGGTGTAGCTATATCTAGCCCTATATGGGGTACTGTTGCATCAATATTTGATGGTGAGAAGAAATTCTTATTGATCACGCCTATTTTTGGGTTCTTTATTGTTACATATTTACTATTTTTTAATACAAGCTTTCCTATAGCTGTAGTTTTATGTATTCTTTTTGGCGCTGTCCAAGCTGTTCATGTTCTAAACTATTCTGCGTTGAGAAATACAGTTTCTGCAACGCAGATTGCAACGGGATTAGCAGTAGTTAATATGTTCTTACCATTAAGTGGAGGGGTTTTGCAACCAACCACCGGAGCATTAATAACTCATCTAAAACAGTCACATGAATCATTATACGCATTCCAAACAACATTAATTATTATTCCAATATTAATGATTCTTTCATTTATAATCGCTTTGTTTATCAAAGATTCAAATAACTAAAATCTCTGTACACGATAAAAAATATTGAAAGGACTGATTAAAGCCTTATATATTCATTATTTGCGAAAGATGAAAAAGTACTTTAATCAGCTAAGAGGAAGTCTATCTGAAATATTCAATTGGCACAA
>NZ_VXKO01000002.1:0-119304 GCF_008711475.1 Francisella sp. SYW-2
AGGTGTATTCATATCAGCATAAAATGCTGATATGAAACACAAAAGTAAGATTTTGAGTCAGATTTATCTAAAAAATACTCAATATTAAAACATATGAAAAAGGGCTTTCATTAACTCAACAGCCTTTTTTATCAAAAGATTAACTCAGTATATTTGATTCAAAAATATACAACAATGTTTTTTGAGTTATAGACTCATCTTAAAGTTATTTAGCAATTAACCCTTATAGGACATTTCCAGTTAAAGTTTTCTGGTAGCTTAGTTATTATTTTTGGGAAATCTTTTTTTAGAAATATTATTAGTGAAATTGATCTTAAAGTTTTTATATACATTAGTAACATAAATATTGAGATCATAGTTTCATAGAAATATCTCATTATTTTTATACTGCCTTTTATTTCAAAGTTTAGATAGATGATTTTATCAAAGACTATTAACACTAAAAATGCTAATAGTGTTAAAAGTATAAACGTAATGAAACTAGTTATTACTTTCCTTAGGATTTTTAAACTTGGAGTAATATAAAAAGTATTGTTTTTATTATCAAAAATAACGGCTTTTAGTTTGTTTAATTTTTTTATTTCTTGAAAAGAAAGGTACTCAGTAAGTTTATTTAGTAAGTAAATATCTCTAAATCTCGGTGGAGCTATTGCAAATTCACGCTTGAGAAAGTTTTTATGATCTATCTTAAATTGTAAATACAAAGCTGCTCTAGCGATAGGGTCTGTAGTAGAGTTTATTTTCTCTATTATTTCAGCCATATCTTTTATCTTATGATGACTAAAGACATTTACTTTCTCAGTTTCACCAAATAAAAAATTAAGTGCATAATAGAGTATTGCTACAGGGATAACTAATAGTAACTTGTAGTTAGGATCAATCAAAAATTCAAATAATTCCATGGTAACTGATATCCATAATTAGCTTATAAGCAATATTTAATATTCTTTAGTTACTAAATTCAATAGTGATCTATTATGCTATTTGTTAAGTTTGTTTTTAGTGTTATTGATGTTATCTTAGATTTATCAAGATGTTCACTGTGGGTGATGGCTTTGTATAGAATAGAAACTGATAGTATGGGGGAAGTCAAAGTTGATGACAGATATTATTGGGGTGCTCAAACTCAGCGATCTATAGAGCATTTCTCTATAGGTAAGGATTTGATGCCTATAGAAGTTATCAAGGCTTTAGCCATTATCAAAAAAGCAGCGGCAATTACCAATAATGAGCTAGGTACTTTGCCTACAAATAAGCGAGATATCATTGTTACAGTTTCTGATGAGATAATTTCCGGCCAGCTTGATAATCATTTTCCACTACATGTTTGGATGACCGGCAGTGGTACGCAATCAAATATGAATGTCAATGAGGTTATTTCAAACAGAGCGATTGAGCTACTAGGTGGCAAAAAGGGTAGTAAATCTCCTATTCATCCAAATGATGATGTCAACATGTCACAATCATCAAATGATGCCTTTCCAAGTGCGATGTATATTGCTACTGCTTTTGAGATAAATAAACAATTATTACCAACTCTCGAATACATGTATGAGGATCTAAAAAGAAAGAGCAACGACTGGCAAGCTATCGCTAAGATTGGCAGAACTCATATGCAAGATGCTGTGCCACTAACTCTCGGACAGGAGTTTTCAGGCTATGCGGCGCTACTTGAGAAAAATATTGAAAGAATCAAACAATCTTTAAAAGATGTATATGAGTTAGCTCTCGGAGGAACAGCTGTTGGTACTGGCTTAAATGCACCTAATGGCTTTGCTGAAATTGTAGCGAAACATATCGCTTCTATTACTGGGTTACCATTTGTTACAGCCACAAATAAATTCGAGGTGCAAGGTTCACATGACGCTTTAGTTGCGATTATGGGTCAGCTCAAAACTTTAGCAAATTCACTATTTAAGATTGCTAATGACATTCGCTTATTAAGCTGTGGCCCTAGAGCAGGGTTTCATGAGTTGTTAATCCCTGAGAATGAGCCTGGATCATCAATTATGCCTGGAAAGGTTAATCCTACACAATGTGAAGCTATGGCAATGGTTGCTGCTCAAGTAATGGGTTATGATGTTGCTGTTGGTATCGGTGGCTCTGCAGGATATCTTGAAATGAATGTCTATAAGCCCTTGATTATTTTTAATATTATTCAATCGATTAAGATTATTTCAGATAGTTGTGTGAACTTTACAAAATATCTTTTAGAAGGAATGATGCCAAATCATGACAAAATAGATTCTTATCTCAAAAATTCATTGATGCTTGTTACAGCTCTTAGTCCAGTGATAGGCTATGATAAAGCTTCTAAAATGGCGCATTATGCAGATAGTAACAACTTATCGTTAGCTGAGGCAAATAAAGCTCTTGGTTTTTTGTCTGAAGAGGAGTTTAGTCGAGCCGTTGATCCATACAAAATGACAAAAGGTGGTATTATATAATGGATAACTCTTTCCAAAAACAGTATCCTAATTCGATCTGCTAACTCTTGCAAGAAACCTATTTCTAGTTTAATCTTTAAGCAATTTTATATTCAAGGTACTTATTATATGATCACAACAAGATTTGCACCAAGTCCAACAGGTTTTTTACATGTTGGGGGGGTGCGTACAGCGCTTTTCAGTTGGCTTTATGCTAAGAATAAAAAAGGTAATTTTATCTTAAGAATCGAAGATACTGATTTAGAAAGGTCTACTCAGGAAGCAGTGGATGCGATTTTAGATGGTATGAGCTGGCTTGGGTTAGAAAATGATGGCGAAATTTACTATCAGACAAAGCGTTTTGATAGATATCATGAAGTTATTAAGCAATTGATAATAGAAGGTAAGGCATATTATTGTAATTGTTCTAAAGAAAGGCTGGATGAGCTAAGAGAGTACCAGCAAGCAAATAATCTTAAAACTGGTTATGATGGTAAATGTCGTGATACAGGCTATGTGCCAAAAGAGGGCGATAGTTTTGTAGTTAGATTCAAAAATCCTACTGACGGAGTTGTAAGTTGGGATGATGCTGTAAAGGGTAGGATTTCAATTGCTAATCAAGAGCTTGATGACATGATTATCCAAAGAGCAGATGGTTCACCTACTTATAATTTTTGTGTGGTTGTTGATGATATAGATATGGATATTACACATATTATTCGTGGAGATGATCATGTTAATAATACTCCTAAACAAATCAACATATACAAAGCCTTAAATGCTCATGTTCCCGTATTTGCACATGTTCCAATGATTCTTGGTCCAGATGGGGCGAAGTTGTCTAAGCGACATGGTGCGGTCAATGTTATGCAGTACCGTGAAGATGGTTATTTACCTCAGGCTATACTTAATTATTTAGTTAGACTTGGGTGGTCGCATGGGGATCAAGAGGTTTTTTCTATAGATGAAATGATAGAATCCTTTAATTTGGAGCACATCAGTGCATCGCCATCACGTTTTGATTTTGAGAAACTTAAGTGGTTAAACAAACACTACATCAAAGAATCTAACTTTAAGGATATTAGGACAGAAGTTGAATATCATTTTGTCAAAGCTGGTTTGGATATCTCTAACGGCCCTGAGCTTCAAGATCTAGTAGCTGTTATGGCAGAAAAAGTTGATACTTTAGTAGAGCTTGCGGAAAAATCTGATTATTTTTATAGTGAAGATGTTTGTTATGATGAAAAAGCGGTTAAGAAGCATATCAAAGCAGCAACGGGGACAATATTTATTCAACTTCTAGAGAATTTTGAATCATTAAAGCAAGAGCAATGGCAAGATCCTAGTGCTTTACATGGAGTTGTAAGTGCTACAGCAGAGCAATGTGAAGTTGGTATGGGTAAAGTTGGTATGCCATTACGTATTGCTATTACAGGATCGGGACAATCACCTGATATTGGTATTACTCTGAAGCTTTTGAGTAAAGAAAAAGTGTTGTCCAGACTGCAAAAAGCAATCAAAGAGCTTTGTGAACTATAATCCTATATTTTTACCTTCTTCATTTTTTATAAAATCTAAAAGTTAATATCTAGATATCTGTATACAAAACATTTAGTATTTAAGTTTAGTACTTAACTTTTGGTTTTGTTTTGACTTATTCAATTATTGCTAAAAAAGGTAAACAGTATGGCGTAGGGACTATTACAGCATCTGTTGCTGTAGGAGGCTTTGTTCATCACGCTTTACCAAATCAGATAGTTTCAGCTACACAGGGGTATTATACCAACCATCTTTACCACTATTGGGCAGAAGAGTTACTAAAAGACCAAAACTCAACACAAGTTCTTAATAGAATTATTGAAAAAGATCTTAATTCAAATTATCGCCAATTTATTCTCATGGATAAGCAGGGTAATACAGCTGGTTGGACAGGTGAGTTTAACGATTCATTCTGTGGACATATCCTTAAGAAGAATTTAGCTGTTGCAGGGAATCGTCTAGTTGGTAAGCGGGTTTTAGATAATATGATTTCTGCGTATGAGAACTCAAAAAGTGATGATTTTGTTGAACAAATTATAGATTCGCTAGAGGCAGGATTGTTAGCTGGAGGAGATAAACAAGGAGCTGTTTCAATAGCTATAAGGGTTGTTAGTGAAGACCTTCCACCTTGTGACCTAAGGGTCGATTATTCTGAAAATGGAGTTATAACCGATATTCGAAAACTATATTCATATTATACTGCAAACAGTTATCAAGAATTTATAAAATCCATACCAACTATAAATAATCCACATAAAGCTGGATAGAAGATATTTTTTAATAAGAAAAACTATAAGAGAGATAAATATGAAGATTAATTATGATATTGCAGAGTTAAAAAAGTACTTTGATACAGCAGCAACTTTTAGCTCATCACAAAAAGGAGTTACTAGATTATTTTGTAGTAAAGAGCATAAGCAAATTATCCCTGTTATAGATGGCTGGATGCAAGAAGCAGGTTTTGAAACTCATTTAGATGCTTTGGGAAATGTTGTTGGCAGAAAGCAAGGTAAAAAAACCTCTAAAACCTTAATTATAGGATCTCATCAAGATAGTGTTATTGAAGGTGGAAAATATGATGGAATATTAGGTGTACTTTTACCATTATATGTGCTGAAAAAAATGCACGATGCGGGTATTGAGCTTGATTATAGTATTGAGCTCATAGCTTTTGGTGATGAAGAAGGTATTCGCTTTCCAGAGACTTTATTGGGAAGTAAAGCTTTAAATGGAGATGTATCTCTAGATGCCTTAATAAAAGCGACTGATAAAGATGGTATATCAATTTATGATGCTCTTAAATCAATCGGAGCCAATCCAGATGAAATTGCTAAATGTAAAAGAAATAAAGATGATGTTCTTGGGTTCTTTGAAGCACATATTGAGCAAGGTCCAGTTCTTGAACAAAAAGGGCTTCCAGTTGGCGTGGTAACTGCTATCACAGGGATACAAAGGTATGCTGTAAATATTCAAGGTAAGGCAAACCATGCTGGTACAACTCCTATGAATATGAGACAAGATGCTTTGGTTGCTGGAGCAGAGATTATTCGTTTCGTCGATAAACTATTCAAATCAACAGAAGATTTAGTTGGTGTTGTTGGTGAGCTAAATGTATCTCCTAATGCTGTTAATGTGATTCCTGATCATGTTGATATGACGATTGAAATACGCTCTCCACATAGTAGTTTGAGAAAAGAAGCAATGGAAAAAATTGCTGAATTCTTTAAAAGTGTTGAACAAGAATATAGTGTGAAAATTTCTTATACTAAAAATTATGAGATGGAAGGACCTTTCTGTGATGAGAAGATGCAAGATCAACTTCTTGATGCTATAAAAGAAGAAGGTGAAGCTCCTTTTTCATTGTTTAGTGGTGCTGGTCATGATGGTTTAGCTATGATTAATCTTACTCCTATCTCAATGTTATTCTTGCGTTGTAAAGATGGTTTAAGCCATCATTTTGAAGAAGAGATAGATTATAATGATGCTGTTATAGCTGCTAAAGTTATACAGAGATTCTTGCAAAAAATTGATTACTCATAGGAAGTAATACTATGAGTGATAAAGCTAGATTGGAGTCAAAGTGGTATCACAAAATTAGTGACCCAATGGTTATAATATTTATTGTTATAATCCTGGCTTCGATTTTGACATATATTATTCCAGCAGGCGAATTCACAAAAGATGTAGCTAGTGGAGTTACTACAGTTGGTACTAAGTTTTTTCATCGTTTACCTAATCATGGTATTAGTTTATTTGGCGTGTTTGAAGCAATTCCAAAAGGGCTAGAATCAGCTTCGGAATATTTGTTTATAGTATTTATTGCTGGAGGTTTATTTCACCTTCTTGATAAATCACAAGCATTAGAGCATGCCATAGGAACCGCAGTTAAGCATATAGGTTTTAAGAGAAAGACATTGCTAATCTTTTTGGCTACTTATATCTATGGTATTTTTGGAATAGCTGTTGGTTATGAGAATAATATCGCACTAGTGCCTGTAGCTTTGATAATATCAGCAGCTCTTGGTCTTTCAAGAGTTGTTGGTGTATGTATTGCTGTTGGTGGTATAGGCATGGGTTTTGCTCTGTCTCCTATAAATCCATATACTATTGGGGTTGCGCAAAAAATAGCTGATTTACCATTATTTTCAGGAGCTGGTTTACGAACTATTATGGTTTTTGTAGCTTTGACTATATTGGGTTTTTATATAGCAAAATTCATAGCTCCTAAAGAAGAGTGTCAAGAAGGGAAAGCGCTTTTATCTAAAAATATTGAAGATTATCATATGAGCCTAAGAGATATTTTGATCATACTGGTTTTTGCTTTAGGAATACTTGTTATAGCTGTTTGTTCAATCCTTTCAGGTATAACAAAATCTGATGGGCGATCAGTCTTAGGTATGCCTTGGTATATTAATCAGATTGCTGCGGTATTTTTAATTATATCTATGCTTGTTGCAGTTATTTGTAAATATAACCCTAATCAGTATGTGAAGTTTATGATGGAGGGAGCGTCGAGAGTTACTCCTGGAGCTTTAGTTATTGGTCTGGCTGCAGCTATTCAGGTGATTCTTAAAGAGGGTCAAATAATAGATTCTATTATTTATTACCTAGGTGATATGCTTAGTTATATTCCAGCTTCTGTTTCCGCTATTTTGATGACATTAGTTCAAAGTGTTATAAATTTCTTTATCCCTGGTGGGTCTGGACAGGCTCTGGCTACTATGCCTATCCTAATTCCTGTCGCTGATATGGTAGAAATGAAAAGACAGCTTATGATATTAGCATTCCAAGTTGGAGATGGCTTTACTTATATGATATCTCCAACAGCAGGAGGGACTTTGGCAATGTTAGCTTTAGCTAGGGTATCGTATGTGAAGTGGTTAAGAGCGATTATACCTTTTATTATTTTTATGTACTTCGTATCTTGGATTTTTATATTAATAGCTCACTATATTAATTGGTCATAGCATAAAAAAAGCAAAAATTTTTAAAAACTGCTTGACTAGAGTCTAAAAGTCATTATAATACTCATTATTCCGCTGGAGACAGTGGTTTGAAAAGTCTTATGTCCCGTTCGTCTAGAGGCCTAGGACACCGCCCTTTCACGGCGGCAACAGGGGTTCGAATCCCCTACGGGATGCCAAATTTAAAAAGCCACCTTGAGTGGCTTTTTTTGTGTCATTAAAGAGTACTCTCTCTATCCGTTTTTATAGAAGCTTTATTGAGTTGGTTGAGGAACTATCTCTGTTTGTGTGGGTAGAGCAGTAGTATATGGCTCCATACTTTCAGTTATTACACTGTTTGGCGATACTCTGCAGTGTTTGCCAATAGTTATATCACCTAAGATTTTAGTGCCAGCTCCAATTATTACTTCATCTTCAACTGTTGGGTGACGTTTTGTGTATCTCAGCTTTGGATTTCCAGATGAGCCAAGAGTTACACCATGGTATAGTGATACATAATTTCCAACTATTGCTGTTTCACCAATTACAATACCCATACCATGATCAATGAAACAGTATGAGCCGATAGTTGCCCCAGGATGTATTTCGATTCCTGTTAGAAATCTAGATATATGAGACAGGAGTCTACCCAAAAATTTTAATTTACAACGCCATAGTAGATTTGCGGGTCTATGAAGTAATATTGCATGTAATCCAGGATATGCAAATATTGTCTCAAGAATGCTTGGAGCAGCAGGATCTTGATCTCGATAGTGCTGTATTAGTTTAATCATGGCGCCTCTAAGCGTTGTTGTGGTTTTATTATACTATTATAAAATCGATGTTTTAGCCATCCAAATAGGGTAGAATATCAATTGTTATTTGTATAGAGTATCAAAAGGTTGTGCTATGAATATATGTGACAATTTCAGTGAAACTATTGGTAAAACTCCATTGCTTAGGTTACATAAAATTGAGAGATTGTTTGACTTAAAAGCCAAGTTAATTGCTAAGTTAGAGTTTTTTAATCCGCTCTCATCTGTAAAGGATAGGGTGGCTCTGAATCTTATCGAAAATGCTGAAAAGGTTGGCGATATAAAGCCTGGTGCTACAACTTTGATAGAGCCAACGTCAGGCAATACGGGGATTGGACTGTCATTTATTGCTGCTGCAAAAGGTTATGATCTAATTATTACTATGCCAGAGACTGTATCGATTGAAAGGCGAAAATTAATACAACACTTTGGAGCCAAGCTTATATTAACTCCTGCGGCAGAGGGCATGACTGGAGCAATTGCCAAAGCCAATGACTTGTTAAAAGAATTAAAAGATAGTGTTATATTGGGTCAGTTCACTAATCCAGCTAACCCAGAAGCACACAGGGCTTCAACAGCCTTGGAAATCTGGCAAGATACTGATGGTGAGATTGATATTTTGGTTGCAGGTGTAGGCACGGGTGGTACCATTACAGGTGTTGCCGAAGTTCTCAAACATAAGAAATCTAGTTTTAAGGCAGTGGCTGTGGAACCTACATCTAGTCCTGTTTTATCCGGTGGTAAATCTGGTCCGCATAAAATTCAAGGTATAGGTGCTGGCTTTGTTCCAGAGATTCTAAATACATCTGTGATCGATGATATTGTTACAGTTAGTGATATGGATGCTTTAGAGTATGCTCGTTTAGTAGCGCGTGAAGAGGGTGTGCCTGCTGGTATCTCATCAGGTGCAGCATTGAAAGCGGCAATTGAAATAGCACAACGTATAGAGAATGAGAATAAATTGATAGTAGTTATCTTTGCGTCTAGTGCCGAGAGATACCTATCGACAGCTTTATTTACCGAAGATTAGATAGAGGTTTTTTCATATACGGCAAATGTAAAGTTAAACTCGTTTTTATCATCTTTTTTGAATTGTTTATGGCCTATGCGTTTGTATTTAGATTTGTCCCACTTAGGAAAGAAAGCATCAAGATCACTCATTTCTGTGTCGACTTCAGTTATATATAGTCTATCGGCATATTGCAAAAATTCCTTATAAATCTGAGCACCACCAATTACAAAAATCTCATAATGAGGTTTTGATTGCGCGAAGTTTAGGATTTCTTGAACACTGTTAATTATTAAACATTTGTCCTGCTTGTAGTCTTTATCTCTAGTTAGTATGATATTTTTACGGTTAGGGAGTGGGCGACCAATTGATTCAAAGGTTTTTCTTCCCATTACTATATAATTATTCTCAGTTATCTTTTTAAAGTTTTTAAGATCTTCAGAAAGTTTCCAGGCTAATGTATTCTCTTTGCCTATCCCAAGGTTTTTATCATAAGCTACTATTAGTGAAATCATTTTGATGTTGGGTTTTTACAATTATTTTGCAATATTTTAGCATTTTAAATAAATATAAAATACCTTTTGTAATTTATAAATTAAGTGTGATAAAATTTTACGGCTTATGTATTATAAGTAGAATGTTTAATTAATAAATCATGTATCTTTTAACCAAAAGTTATGTCAAAGGGTGTCGGTTTCGATATTTGGCGTGACTAAGATACTAGATATAACCCAAATAAGGAAAATCAAAATGTCTTTAATGAAAGAAATGTTATCTGCTGGTGTTCACTTTGGACACAAAAAAGCTTTCTGGAACCCTCAAATGAAAGAATATATCTTCGGTATTAACCATGGTGTACATATTATTAACCTTGAGAAAACAGTTCCTCTTTTCCAAGATGCAGTTAACTTTGTTGGTAAAACTGTAGCTAATGGCGGTAAGGTTCTTTTTGTTGGTACAAAAAGACAAGCACAAGATATCATAGAAGCAGAAGCTAAAAGATGTGGTATGCCATTTGTGAGTCATAGATGGCTAGGTGGTATGTTGACTAACTATAAGACTGTTAGACAATCTATCAAAAGACTTGCTCAGTTAGAAAAGATGAAAGAAGATGGTACTTTAGATTCATTAACTAAGAAAGAAATGCTTCAAAATATCAGAACTATCGAGAAGCTAGAAAAAGTTCTTGGTGGAATCAAAGAGATGGGTGGCTTACCTGATGCTATCGTTGTTATTGATAGTAACAAAGAGCATATCGCTATTCAAGAAGCTCAAAAATTAGGTATCAAAGTTGTATCTATCGTAGATACTAACTCAAACCCTGAAGGTATTGATTACATCATCCCTGGTAATGATGATGCTGTTAAGTCAATATCTTTCTATATGGCAAAATTTGCAGATGCTGTTATCGATGCACAAGGTTTAGATAGAGCAGTAGAAGCAAAAGCTGAAGAAACTACAGAAGCATAAGAAACAAACAAGGATAAAACAATGTCAAATATTTCTGCTAAATTAGTGAAAGAACTTAGAGAAAGAACTGGTGCTGGTATGATGGAGTGTAAAAAAGCTCTAGTTGCTGCTGCTGGTGATATTGAAAAAGCTGCTGAAGAAATGAGAATTTCTGGACAGGCGAAAGCTGACAAGAAGGCTTCTCGTGTGGCGGCTGAAGGTGTTATCGAAGTTTATGCTGCTGATGGTAGAGCTGTTCTACTTGAAATCAACTCAGAGACAGATTTCGTTGCTAGAGATGATACTTTCAAAGCATTTGCTCAAAACGCTGTGAAAGCTGCTCATGCTTCAAAAGCTACAACTATCGAAGAAGTTTTAGCTGCTAAAACTGAGTCTGGTGAAACAGTTGAAGAAGCTCGTAAATCTTTAATTGCTAAGATTGGTGAGAATATTCAGGTTCGTAGAGTTAAAACTATCGAAGCTGGTAATTTAGGTGCTTATATTCATGGTGGTAGAATCGGTGTTGTTGCTGCTTTAGAAGGTGGTGACGATGAGCTTGCTAAAGATATCGCTATGCATGTTGCAGCTGCTAATCCTCAGTATGTTAATCCAAGTGATGTTCCAGCGGATGTTGTAGAAAAAGAGCAAGCTATTCAAGTAGAGATTGCTATGCAGTCTGGTAAACCTAAAGAAATCGCTGAAAAGATGGTTGTGGGTCGTATGAAGAAGTTCACTGGTGAAGTTAGCTTAACTGGTCAAGATTTCGTGAAAGATCCTAGCATCAAAGTTGAAAAGCTTGTTAAAGACAAGGGAGCTAAAGTAGTTAGCTTTATCCGTCTAGATGTTGGTGAAGGTATCGAGAAGAAAGAAGAAGACTTCGCGGCAGAGGTGATGAGCCAAATCAAAGGTTAATATATGTCTAATGATTCGTTAGAATGTTCTCAAAATGTTCCAAAGCTTAAGAGGGTCCTTCTTAAGTTAAGTGGAGAATCTTTATCGGCAGATCAAAGTTTTGGTATAAATGTTGAATCTGCTGCCCCTATCATAAATCAAATCAAAACTCTTGTTAACGCGGGTATTGAGCTAGCAATAGTTGTTGGTGGTGGTAATATCCTGCGTGGTGGCAGAGCTAATTTTGGTAATAAAATCAGAAGAGCTACCGCTGATTCTATGGGTATGATTGCTACCATAATCAACGCTTTAGCTTTGCGTGATATGCTTATTAGCGAAGGTGTCGATGCCGAAGCTTTTTCAGCAAAAGGTGTCGATGGTTTGTTAAAGGTGGCTAGTGCACATGAATTCAATCAGGAGCTTGCGAAGGGTAAGGTTTTGATATTTGCTGGTGGTACTGGTAACCCATTTGTGACTACAGATACTACGGCTAGTTTGAGAGCGGTCGAGGTTGGTGCAGATGCTTTGTTGAAAGCCACAACTGTTGATGGTGTGTATGATAAGGATCCTAATAAGCATTCAGATGCTAAGCGCTTTGAAAAAGTAACTTTCTCAGAGGTTGTTAGTAAAGAGTTGAATGTTATGGATTTGGGTGCATTTACTCAATGCAGGGATTTTGGTATTCCAATATATGTTTTTGATCTGACTCAGCCAAATGCTTTGATTGATGCTGTTGCTGATTCAAAACATGGTACGTGGGTTACTTTAGACTAATTGATTTTTAAAAAGGATTGTTTTTATGATAAACGAAATTCTAAAAGATGCTGAAAGCAGAATGACTAAGTCTTTAGAGGTTTTAGCCGATGATTTGGCTAAAATCAGAACGGGTCGTGCTCATCCTGATATTTTGGCTCATGTAACTATAGACTATTATGGCTCTGCCACACCGATTACTCAGGTGGCAAATGTTACAGTGCTTGACGCAAGAACGTTGGGTATTACTCCATGGGAGAAAGGCCTTTCTGGGCAAATTGAGAAGGCTATTATGACTTCTGATCTTGGTCTTAACCCAACTAACCTTGGTGATAGTTTGAGAGTTCCAATGCCTGCTCTTAATGAAGAGCGTAGAAAAGAAATGGTTAAGCTTGTTAAGTCTGAAACAGAAAGTGGTAGAGTTTCTATTAGAAATATTCGTCGTGATGCTAATAGTGACATTAAAGAGCTTCTTAAAGAAAAAGAAATAACTGAAGATGAAGCTAAGAGAGCAGAAGATAATATTCAAAAAATTACAGATAAAATGATTGCTCAAGCTGATGCGTTAGCGGTTAAAAAGGAGCAAGATTTAATGGCTGTCTAATTATTAGATTTCTTAATAAAACTTGTATTTCACTCTATTCTTTCTTATTATTTACGTAGTTTAAATATTTATATAAGTATTTGTCATGACCTTGGCTAAGGAAAATGCTCTTAAGCATGTTGCTATAATTATGGATGGTAATGGGCGTTGGGCTAAAAGTAAGCTAAAGCCAAGAATATTTGGTCATAGAAATTCTATATCTAGTGTAGATGCTTCTATAGAGTATTGTGCTGAGCGTAATATTCAGATGCTGACTCTCTTTGCTTTTGGTCGAGATAATTGGCTTAGGCCTGCTAAAGAAGTTTCTGATTTGATGGATCTTTTCTATAAGACTCTCAAAGATAAGACTCCAAAACTACATAAAAATAATATTGTTCTTAAAGTTATTGGTGATCGATCTAGGTTGCCAGACAAGCTTGTACGTATGATAGAGTATGGTGAGTCTGTTACAAAAGACAATACTGGGTTGCAGCTTAGGTTGGCAGTTGATTATGCTGGAAGATGGGATATTGTTACTGCTATGAAATCTATCTTTGAAGATGTAAGTAATGGTAAGATGCGTTTGAGTGATGTGACAGAAGAAAATTTTGCTAGTTATACGATCGCTGGCGAGATGCCGGTTGATTTACTTATTCGTACTAGTGGCGAGGTTAGGTTGAGTGATTTTATGTTGTGGCAGCTGTCGTATGCTGAAATGTATTTTACTGATGTTATGTGGCCTGAGTTTACTAAGTTTGAATTTCAGAAGGCAGAAGAATATTTTAACTCACGCCAGAGAAGATTTGGTAAGAGTGGTGAACAACTTGATAAGAGGGATGTATGAAAGAAAGGATAATAACAGGAGTATTGTTAGTAATTTTTGTTTTTGCGGGGCTTGTGTATGCAAGTGACTATCTTTTTGGTGTTGGTGTCTTTTTGGTCGCAATGCTTTCGGCATATGAATGGCTAAAGTTCACAAAGATTAGTCAGCAAGAGACGGTTAATTATCTTGTGATATTTATGATAATCTTGTTTGTTGTTTCTGAGTTTTTTGTTTATATTCAGTATGTTTTTCCAATATTTTGGCTGTATGCGATTTATAGACTTAGCGGATATGAGCGCCAGAAGTTTGATGCATTGTCTACCAATGAAATGTTGATACTTGGTATTTTTGCGATTTCGCCATTTGCTGCTTCATTATATGTGTTGCACACCAATTCAATTGCTTGGATATTTATGTTTATTTTGGTTGTGGCTGGGGCTGATAGTGGAGCTTATTTTACAGGTAAAGCAATGGGTAAGCGTAAAATGCTTCCTCGCTTGAGCCCAAATAAAACTATTGAAGGCCTTTTGGGTGGTATGGCTTGTGCGGTAGTTATTGCGGTTATATTTCTTTTATTTATGGATTTGAGCATTTTTGAATATGTATCTATGGTTGTTATTTCGGCTGTGGTTGCTGCTTTGTCAGTGGTTGGAGATGTTTTTGAGAGTATGATGAAGCGAATCGCTGGTGTAAAGGATAGTGGTAATATTTTGCCTGGTCATGGTGGTGTGCTTGATAGGTTGGATGGCTATATGCCTGCTCTGCCTATTTTTGTTACATTGGGTTACCTGGCAGGTGTATTTGTTGTGTAGGAGAGCTGTTTTGAATATAGAGCTAAAAATTTTAAATAAAGACATTGTCAAAGAGGTGCCTGAATATGGTACAGAAGGTTCGGCCGCAGTTGACCTTAGGGCTTGCATATCTCAAAAAGAGTTTTTGAATCCTGGGGAGTGTAAACTTGTTGGTACTGGTATTGCAATTAATATCGCAAATTCAGGCTATGCAGCTATGATTTTACCTAGATCAGGTTTGGGGCACAAGAAAGGTTTGGTATTGGGTAACGGTACAGGCCTTATTGACTCTGATTATCAAGGTGAGTTGATGGTTTCTTGTTTTAACCGTTCTCAAGAAGTTATAGAGATAGAGCCTCTGATGAGATTTGCTCAGCTTGTTATTGTTCCCGTGGTTCAAGCAAAGTTTGATGTTGTAGAAGACTTTTCCCAGCAGACAGTCAGGGCGGCTGGTGGGTTTGGTCACACTGGAGTTTGATTTATGTTTTTTAATATTCCAAATATTCTAACTTTTGGACGTTTATTTCTAATACCTTTTATTGTAGTTTGTTATTATTTTGACTTTCCTCATCATCATGGTATTACAGCTACTTTATTTTTGCTTGGGGCAGCTACTGACTGGTTGGATGGCTATTTAGCGCGTAAGTGGGAGCAAACAAGTAAATTAGGTGCTTTTTTGGATCCTGTTGCTGATAAGTTGATAGTGGCTACTGCATTATGTCTTTTTATTGAAATGTATCCTTATTGGTGGGCAACAATTCCAGCAATTATTATGATATGTCGAGAGATTTTGGTATCAGCACTGCGTGAGTGGATGGCTGAGCTTGGTCAGCGTAGTGTCGTTAAGGTAGGTGTTTGGGGTAAGATCAAAACAACAGCCCAGATGGCGGCTTTATTTATATTTTTGATTAAGCCTGCGATAGATTTTAGGCACTCTTTGGATTATGCTAGCTTTAATACTTGGTTTATCTTATTAGGTTTTTTAATGCTTTATGTTGCGGTAATTCTTACGGTTTACTCTATGTGTAACTATCTTTATGTTGCGTTTAAGTCTGTTTTTGGCAACTCTGATAAATAATACTTTTTCTTTTCTTTCTTTTGCTTTTTTGTTATTATGTCTGTCTAATGCTATTTTTGCAGGGATCACATCCTTGTCAGGCATTTGAAATCAATTTAAAACAAAACTGATAAAAAACGGAGAATAATAACTAATGGCAACTATTAATCAGTTGGTGAACAACCCTCGCAAGAGATCGGTTGTTAAGTCTAAGGTTCCTGCGTTAAAGGCGTGTCCACAAAGAAGAGGTGTGTGTACTAGGGTGTATACTACAACTCCTAAGAAGCCTAACTCAGCACTTAGAAAAGTAGCTCGTGTAAGATTAACGAGCGGATTTGAGGTAACAAGCTACATTGGTGGTGAAGGTCATAACCTACAAGAGCATAGTGTTGTGCTTATCAGAGGTGGTAGGGTTAAAGATTTACCAGGTGTGCGTTACCACATTGTTAGGGGTGCTTTAGATACTTCAGGTGTTAATAATCGTAAGCACGGTCGTTCAAAGTATGGTACTAAGCGTCCTAAGTCTTAATTTGTGTTTAAAGTTTAACATTTGAAGAAGGTGTAAAAATGTCTAGAAGAAATAGAGCTCCTAAAAGAGATATTCTACCTGATCCTAAGTTTAAGAGTCAGGTTGTTGCTAAGTTTGTGAACCATATTATGCTAGATGGTAAGAAGTCTGTGGCAGAAAAGATTGTGTATGGTGCATTTGATAAAATTAAAGCTAAAGATGCATCCGCTAACGAGGTGGAAGTGTTTGAGAATGCTTTAGAAAGTGTTAGTCCAATGGTGGAAGTTAAGTCTCGTCGCGTTGGTGGTGCTACATATCAGGTTCCTGTAGAGGTTAGACCAGAGCGTCGTCAAACTCTAGGTATGAGATGGATAATTGATGCTGCTCGTAAGAGAAAAGAAAATACTATGGGTGATAGAGTTGCTGCGGAAATTCTAGAGGCTGTAGAAGGTAGAGGTGCTGCTGTCAAGAAGAGAGAAGACACTCATAAGATGGCTGAAGCTAACAAAGCATTTGCTCACTTTAGATGGTAATAGGAGAATAGAAAATGCCTCGTAAAACAGCTTTAGAAAAATATAGAAATATTGGTATCTGCGCTCACGTTGACGCAGGTAAAACAACTACTACAGAGCGTATTCTATTCTATACTGGTCTTTCTCATAAGATTGGTGAGGTGCATGATGGTGCTGCCACTATGGATTGGATGGAACAAGAGCAAGAAAGAGGTATTACAATTACTTCTGCTGCTACTACAACTTTCTGGTCTGGTATGGATCAGCAGTTTCCAGAGCATCGTATAAATATTATTGACACTCCGGGTCACGTTGACTTTACTATTGAGGTTGAGCGTTCACTACGTGTACTAGATGGTGCGGTAGTTGTCTTCTGTGGTTCATCTGGTGTTGAGCCTCAGTCAGAGACTGTATGGCGTCAGGCTAATAAGTATGGTGTACCAAGAATCGTATTTGTAAATAAAATGGATAGATCTGGTGCTGACTTTGAAAGAGTGTGTGGCCAGATTAGAACGCGTTTAAAAGCAAATGTTGTTCCGGTTCAGTTAAATATTGGTGCTGAAGAAGATTTCAAAGGTGTTGTTGATCTTATGAAGATGAAGGCTATCATGTGGAATGAAGAAGACATGGGTCTAACTTATGATCTTGTTGATATTCCGGCTGAGCTTCAAGATAGGGCTGAAGAACTTCGTATGGAGATGATTGAGGCTGCTGCAGAAGCTTCTGAAGAGCTTATGGAAAAGTACCTTGAAGAAGGCGAGCTTTCTGAAGATGAGATTAAACAAGGTCTTCGTACTAGAGTGTTAGCTAACGAAATCGTATTGGCGTTCTGTGGATCTGCGTTTAAGAACAAGGGTGTTCAAGCTGTACTTGATGGTGTTATCGAATACTTACCAGCTCCTAATCAAGTTGCTGCTATCAAATGTGAGACAGAAGATGGTGAGCTAGCTTCTCGTCCTTCATCTGATGAAGAGCCATTTGCAGCTCTTGCGTTTAAGCTTGCTACGGACCCGTTTGTTGGTAACCTAACATTTATACGTGTTTATTCGGGTGTGCTTAAGTCTGGTGATGCTGTATATAACCCTGTAAAAGGTAAAAAAGAGCGTGTCGGCCGTATTGTACAGATGCACTCAAATAAACGTGAAGAGATTAAAGAAGTGCGAGCTGGTGATATTGCTGCTTGTATTGGTCTTAAAGATGTTACTACTGGTGATACTCTTTGTGATCTTGATAAGCCAGTAATTTTAGAAAGAATGGAATTCCCTGAGCCAGTAATTTCTGTTGCTGTTGAGCCTAAGACTAAGGCTGATCAAGAGAAGATGTCTATTGCGTTAGGTAAACTAGCTGCGGAAGATCCATCTTTCAGAGTTAAGACAGATGAAGAGTCTGGTCAAACAATTATCTCTGGTATGGGTGAGCTTCATTTAGATATTATTGTTGATCGTATGAAGCGTGAATTCAAGGTTGAAGCAAATGTTGGTAACCCTCAGGTTGCTTACAGAGAAACTATCCGTGGAACTGTGGATCAAGATAGTAAGTTTGTTCGTCAGTCTGGTGGTAGAGGGCAATATGGTCATGTTGTTGTCAAGTTTGAACCATTGGCTGTTGAGACTAACGATGCTGGTGAAGAGAAAACTTTTGAGTTTGTTGACGAGATTGTTGGTGGTGTGGTACCAAAAGAGTATATTAGTTCAGTTGCTAAAGGTATCGAAGAGCAGATGCAAAATGGTGTATTAGCTGGTTATCCTATGATTGGTGTTAAGGCTACTTTATTTGATGGTTCTTACCATGATGTTGACTCATCTGAGATGGCGTTTAAAATTGCTGCTTCAATGGCTCTTAAAGAGGGTGCTAAGAAAGCAAATGCTTGTATACTTGAGCCAATCATGAAGGTTGAGGTTGTGACTCCTGAAGATTATTTAGGTGATGTTATGGGTGACCTTAACAGAAGAAGAGGTATTATCGAAGGGATGGACGAAAACCCAAGCGGAAGAGTTATTAATGCTCTAGTTCCTCTTTCAGAAATGTTTGGTTATGCTACGAATGTGCGTTCTATGAGCCAAGGTAGAGCATCATTCTCTATGGAGTTTAAGAAGTACTCTGAAGTGCCAAATAATATTGCTGATGAAATAATCAAATCACGTAACTCATAATAAAAGGATATAATTAAAATGGCTATAAATAATCAACGTATTAGAATTAGATTAAAAGCCTTTGATCATAAGCTTATCGATATTTCTACTCAAGAAATTGTTGATACAGCTAAGAAAACAGGGGCTCAAGTAAAGGGACCAATCCCTCTACCAGTTCGTAAAGAGAAATTTACAATTCTTATTTCTCCGCACGTAAACAAAAAAGCAAGAGATCAATATGAGATCAGAACTCACAAGAGATTGATTGATATTGTTGAACCTACGGATAAAACTGTAGATGCTCTAATGAAGCTTGATTTGGCATCAGGTGTTGATGTTCAGATCAGTTTAAGCTAATATATACGATACTTTTTTGGAAATTCCAGAAAATAGTATTGGTTAGGTCTCTGCAGTCAATCGTAATTGCAGAGTTAATATAATAATAATAGAGGATATAATAATGTCTTTAGGATTAGTTGGTCGCAAATGTGGTATGACTCGTATATTTACTGAAGATGGTGTTTCTATTCCTGTTACAGTTGTTCAAGTTGAGTCAAACAAAGTTACTCAAGTTAAAACTGCTGAGACGGATGGTTATAGTGCTATTCAAGTAACTACTGGTTTTAAAAAGCGTTCTAATGTAAACAAGCCTGCTGCAGGTCATTATGCGAAAGCTGGTGTTGAGCCGGGCAGAGGTTTGTGGGAGTTTGCTATTGATAATGCTTCTGAGTACGAAGTTGGTGCATCTATTGATGCTACTATTTTCGAAGCAGGTCAGAAAGTAGATGTCAGAGGCGTGTCTAAAGGTAAAGGTTTTGCAGGTGGTGTTAAGCGTCACAACTTTGCTACTCAAGATGCTACTCATGGTAACTCTCTTTCTCATAGGGTTCATGGTTCTACTGGTCAAAACCAGACTCCAGGTAGAGTATTCAAGAACAAAAAGATGGCTGGTCACTTAGGTAGCGAAAACGTTACTATTCAGTCACTTGAAGTTGTGAGAGTGGACGCGGAAAATGGTTTATTACTTTTGAAAGGTGGTATTCCAGGTTCAGTTGGTGGAGATATTATCGTTACTCCAGCTGTTAAAAGTTAGTAGATAAATATTAATTATACCGGAGAGTTGTTGTGGACTTAAATATAAAATCTTTAGCTGGTGCAGAGGCTGGTGTAGTGGGTGTTGCAGATGGTATATTTGCAGCTGACTATAATGAAGCCCTAATTCATCAGGTTGTTGTTGCTTATATGGCAGGCGCTCGTCAAGGTACTAAAGCTCAGAAGACTAGATCAGAAGTATCTGGTGGTGGAGCTAAGCCTTGGAGACAGAAAGGTACAGGTAGAGCGAGAGCGGGTACGATCCGTTCACCTATTTTCAGAAAGGGTGGTGTTACATTTGCAGCTAAGCCTAAGAGCTATAAGCAAAAAGTAAATCGTAAAATGTATTCAGGTGCTGTTAAATCAATACTATCTGAATTGGTTAGATCTGACAGAATGACTGTTGTTGAGCAGTTGAAGTTAGATACTCCTAAGACAAAAGAATTCAAGACAATTGTTGATTCTTTAGGTGTTAAAGATGTTCTTTTTGTTGTTGGTGTAGAAGAGTTTAATGAAAATTTATACTTATCTTCTAGAAACCTTAAGAATGTTGCAGTATGTGATTCTGTGGAAATTAATCCAGTTTCTTTAGTTTGTTTTGAGAATGTTGTATTCACTAAGCAAGCTATTAAAGAAGTAGAGGAGAAACTAGTATGAGTTCTCAAGAAAAATTATTAAAGACAGTTGTTAGACCTCACGTTTCTGATAAGACTTATGGTCTTTCAGATGCTAACTCTACTATAGTGTTCGAAGTAGCAAGAACTGCGACTAAGCAAGATGTGAAAAGTGCTGTAGAGAAGCTTTTTGAGGTTAAAGTTGAATCTGTGAACATCCTTAATGTTAAAGGTAAAGCTCGTAGATTTGGTCGTGTTGAGGGTAGAACAAAGGCTTGGAAAAAGGCTTATGTAAAGCTTGCTGAAGGACATGACATCAATTTTGTTGGTGCAGAGTAACTTAGAGAAGGTTTGTAATCATGATTGAAATAAAAAAAGCTAAACCTACTTCACCTGGCCGTCGCCACGTAGTGAGCGTAAAGAATACAGAATTACACACAGGTAAGCCGTTTAAGGGTTTGGTAGAAGCTAAGAAGAGTAAGGCTGGTAGAAACAATACTGGTAGAATTACAGTTCGTCATCAAGGTGGCGGACATAAGCAGCATTACCGTGTTGTGGACTTTAAAAGAAACAAAGATAATATCGTAGCTAAGGTTGAGAGAATCGAGTACGATCCTAACCGTAGTGCAAATATTGCTTTAGTACTTTATGCTGATGGTGAAAGAAGATATATCATCGCTCCTAAAGGACTAAAGAAAGATATGTCTATAGTTTCTGGTGAAAAAGTAGATGTTGCTGTAGGTAACTGTATGCCATTGAGAAATATCCCTCTTGGTACAGTTATTCATAATATCGAAATGAAGCCTATGAAAGGTGCGCAAATGATCAGAAGTGCTGGTACTTTCGCTCAGCTGGTTGGTAAAGATAATGCTTATGCAATTATTCGTTTAAGATCAGGTGAGATGAGAAGGGTGCTTCTTGATTGTAGAGCTGTTATTGGTGTGGTATCAAATTCTGAGCACAACTTAAAATCTTTAGGTAAGGCTGGTGCGAAGCGCTGGAGAGGAGTAAGACCTACTGTAAGAGGTGTTGCGATGAACCCAGTAGATCACCCACATGGTGGTGGTGAAGGCCGTACTTCAGGTGGTAGACATCCTGTGTCTCCATGGGGTGTGCCTACTAAAGGTTATAAGACGCGTAAAAATAAGCGTTCTAATAAGTTGATTGTTCAAAAACGTAAGTAATTAGGGAGAAGGTTGTGCCTCGTTCATTAAAAAAAGGACCTTTTGTAGATCATCATCTTTTAAAGAAGGTTTTTGAAGCGCAAGAAAGTAATTCTAAAAAGCCAATCAAAACATGGTCGAGAAGATCATTGATTGTGCCAGATATGATAGGTTTAACTATAGCTGTACATAACGGTCAACAGCATGTGCCAGTTCTTATGACTGAAGAAATGGTAGGTCATAAGTTAGGTGAGTTTGCTGTAACTCGTAACTACCGTGGTCATGCAGCTGATAAAAAAGCTAAGAAGAAATAGTTGGGGTTATACACATGGAAGTACAAGCTAAATTAAAAAATGCTAGAATCTCAGCTCAAAAGGCAAGACTAGTAGCAGACCAAGTCAGGGGCTTACCTGTAGAGCAAGCTATTAATCTTTTGACTTTTAGTAATAAGAAAGCAGCAGTGCTAATTAAAGATGTTTTAAATTCAGCTATCGCTAATGCAGAGCATAATGATGGTATGGATGTTGACTCATTGTTTGTTTCAACTGTATTTGTAGATGAAGGTCCTACTATGAAGCGTTTTGAAGCTAGAGCAAAAGGTCGTGGAAATCGTATTTTAAAAAGAACTTCACATATCACTGTGAAAGTTGCTGAGAAAAATTAAGAGGTGTAGTAAAAATGGGTCAAAAAGTAAATCCTAATGGAATTCGATTAGGCATAGTAAAAGAGCATAATTCAACGTGGTATGCTGACTCTTCTGACTACGCTACTAAGCTTAATGAAGATATTAAGGTTAGAGAGTTTTTGCATAAAAAACTTGCATCAGCAGCAGTTAGTAAGATTCAAATTGAGAGACCTGCTCAAAATGCTAAAATCACAATACATACAGCAAGACCTGGTATCGTGATTGGTAAGAAGGGCGAAGATGTTGAAAAATTACGTTCTGATGTTAATAAGTTAATGGGTATACCTGTTCAGATTAATATTGAAGAAGTGCGTAAGCCAGAGATTGATGCTAAATTAGTTGCTGATAGTGTAGCTCAGCAATTAGAAAAAAGAGTAATGTTCAGAAGAGCTATGAAAAAGGCTATGCAAGCTGCTATGAAATCAGGTGCTAAAGGTATCAAGATTATGGTTAGTGGTCGTTTAGGCGGTGCTGAGATTGCTCGTTCTGAGTGGGCTAGAGATGGTAGAGTTCCTCTACAAACTTTTAGAGCGGATGTGGATTATTCTACAGCTCAAGCATTGACGACTTATGGTATCATAGGCGTTAAAGTTTGGATCTATAAGGGTGAAGTTCTTCCTGGTCAATTGAATCAGAAAAATAATAAAAAAGGAGCTAAATAATGCTACAGCCTAAGCGTACAAAGTTTCGTAAACAGCAGAAGATGCGTAATAGAGGCTTGGCTCACAGAGGTAATAAAGTAAGCTTTGGTGAGTTTGGTCTACAGGCGACATCTAGAGGTAGAGTTACTGCTAGACAAATAGAAGCAGGAAGAAGAGCTATTACTCGTCATATTAAGCGAGGTGGTAAAGTTTGGATTAGAATCTTCCCAGATAAGCCAATTACACAAAAACCTCTTGAAGTTCGTATGGGTAAAGGTAAAGGTTCTGTTGAATATTGGGTTGCTCAAATTCAGCCGGGTCGTGTACTATATGAGATCACTGGTGTAAAAGAAGAATTAGCGCGTGAAGCTTTTGCTAGAGCAGCTGCTAAGATGCCAGTGCAGACAACTTTTGTTGAAAAGCAGGTGATGTAATGAAAAGAAAAGATACTTTAAAAGATTATAGAGGTAAAAGTATTGACCAATTGCAAGAAGCGAAAATAGAGTTATTGCAACAGTTATTTTCTCTTCGTATGCAGAAGGGTACAGGGCAATTAAAAAAGAATCACTTGTTTAAAAGTGCAAAAAGAGATATTGCTCGTATAAATACAATAATATCAGAAAAGAATAAATAGGTGCCTTGAAGATGAGCGATAAAATTAGATTGTTAGAAGGTAAAGTTTCTAGCGTAGCTATGGATAAAACTGTAGTTGTAAGAGCTGAAAGATATGTTAAGCACCCTTTATATGGTAAGTTTGTTAAAAAAACTACAAAATACTATGTTCATGATGAGAAAAATGAATGTAAAGAAGGTGATGTTATCAAGTTCAAAGAAACTAAACCGTATTCAAAAACTAAGAAATGGTGTTTAGTCGATATTATCCATAGAGAAAAATAATAAATTTGATTTTATTTTTGTTTATTGGTATATTTATCGGACTGCAAATTACTCAGCAGTCTTATATAATAATAATTAAGGGTTATTTGTATGATTCAAATGCAAACAGAACTCCAAGTTGCTGATAACAGTGGCGCTAAGAGAGTAGAGTGTATTAAAGTTTTGGGTGGTTCACATCGCAGATATGCATCTATTGGAGATGTTATAAAGGTGACTGTGAAAGAAGCTGCTCCAAGAGGTAAAGCTAAAAAAGGATCTGTATATAATGCTGTAGTTGTTAGAACAGCTAAAGGTGTTCGTAGAAAAGATGGTTCTAAAGTCCGTTTTGATGGCAATGCTGCCGTGCTTCTAAATGCTAACGGTCAACCTATCGGGACACGTATTTTTGGCCCTGTTACTAGAGAACTACGTACAGAGAAGTTTATGAAGATCGTATCTTTAGCACCAGAAGTACTATAGTTATATTTATTGAGGTGTAGATAATGAATAGATTAAAAAAAGGTGATGACGTAATAGTTATTGCTGGTAAAGATAAGGGTCGTAGAGGCGTTGTTAAATCATTCGCTAAAGGCGGTTCTTTAGTTTTGGTGGAAGGTATTAATATTGTTAAGAAACATGTTAAGCCTAACCCTAATAGAGGTGTGGAAGGTGGAGTTGTTGAGAAAGAACTTCCTGTTGATGCTTCTAACGTTGCTATCTTTAACCCTGCTACTGAAAAAGCAGATAGAGTGGGTTACAAGTTTGTTGATGAGAAAAAGGTTCGCTACTTTAAATCTAATGGCGAGCTTGTAGACTTATAGGACTAAGTTTTTATGGCAAGATTAAAAGATTATTATCAAAAAGAGCTTGTAGCTAAGTTAAAGTCTGAGCTAGGGCTAGATAATATAATGGAAGTACCTGCTATTGAGAAAATTACTCTTAATATGGGTGTTGGTGATGCTGCAAAAGACAAGAAGATTATGACTTTTGCGTTAAATGATTTGACAGCGATTGCTGGTCAAAAACCAGTTGTTACTAAGTCTAAAAAATCAATTGCTGGTTTTAAAATTCGTGACGGATGGCCAATAGGTGCTAAAGTTACTTTACGTGGTGAGCGTATGTATGAATTTTTAGATAGACTTATAACAATTGCTATTCCTAGAATCAGAGATTTTAGGGGGTTAAGTGCTAAATCTTTTGATGGAAGAGGTAATTATAGCTTAGGTATGAGAGAGCAAATTTCTTTCCCTGAAATTGATTATGATAAAGTTGACTCTATCAGAGGTTTAGATATTTCGATAACTACTACAGCTAAAAATGATGATCAAGGAAGAGCTTTGCTTAAAGCATTTGGTTTTCCTTTTAAGTCTTAATTTAAATTGGGGTTTTAAATGGCAAAAAAATCAATGATTCAGAGAGAGTTGAAGAGAGAAAAATTAGTAGCTAAATATGCTCAAAAAAGAGCTGAGCTAAAAGCTATTATTCTTGATACAAACTCTACTGAAGAACAAAAATGGGAAGCTCAAATTAAACTGCAGAAGTTACCGGTAAACTCTTCAGCTTCTAGAGTTCAAAGAAGATGTAAAGTTACAGGTAGACCACATGCTGTATACAGAAAGTTTGGTTTATGCCGTAATAAGCTTAGAGAGTATGCAATGGCAGGTGATGTTCCTGGTTTGAAAAAAGCTAGTTGGTAATAAGGAATTTAAGTTATGAGTATGCAAGATCCTATCGCGGATATGTTTACAAGAATTAGAAATGGTCTTTCTGCAGAGAAGGAAGTTATTTCTGTACCATTTTCAAAAATGAAGATGGAAATCGCGAACTTTTTAGTTAACGAAGGTTATATTAAAGGTTGTTCAAAAGGCACAACTTCAGCAGGTCATCCTTCAATTGAAATTGAACTTAAGTATCATGCAGGTACGCCTGTAATTGAGATGATAAAGAGAGTTTCTAGACCAAGTTTGAGAATTTATAAGTCTCATGAAGAGCTACCTAAGGTATATGGTGGTTTTGGTGTTGCTATTATCTCTACATCTAAAGGTTTGGTAAGTGATAGAAAGGCTAGAGATCTTGGTGTTGGTGGCGAAATTATCGGCTACGTAGCTTAAGTTAGCAAGGAGATTTGATATGTCAAGAATAGGTAAAAAACCTGTTGCTATCCCTAGTGGTGTTACGATAAATGTTGCTGCTGGTAATCAGGTTGAAGTTAAAGGAGCTAAAGCAACTTTAAGCAAAACTTTTTCTACAGAAGTAACTTTTAATGTTGAAGATGGCGTTGCAACTGTATCACCTAATAATAGCGGTAAGAATGCTGTTGCTCAATCTGGTACTGCAAGAGCTATACTTAACAATATGGTTGAAGGTGTAAGTAAAGGTTTTGAAAGAAAATTGAAGATTATTGGGGTTGGTTATCGTGCTAAAGCTCAGGGTAGCGAACTTAATCTTACTTTAGGCTTTTCACATCCTGTGGTTTACAAATTACCACAGGGTATAACAGCTGAAACTCCAGCTCCAACAGAAATTGTTCTTAAAGGTGCTGATAAAGAGCTTTTAGGTAAAGTAGCTTCTGAAATCAGAGATTATAGAAAGCCTGAGCCATATAAAGGTAAAGGTGTTCGTTACGAAGATGAGTATGTAGCGAAGAAAGAAGCTAAGAAGAAGTAGTTAGGTAAGGGATAGTATAATTATGAATAAAAAAACTGCTCGTTTAAGTCGTAGTAAACGTACTAGAATTAAACTAAAAGAGCTTGGTCATACTAGACTGTGTGTTTATAGAACACCTAAGCATGTATATGCTCAAGTAATATCTGGTGATGGTTCTACTGTAATAGCTGCGGCGTCTACTGTAGAAAAAGACGTGAAGGCAAAGTGTAAATATACTGGTAATGTTAATTCTGCTGCAATTGTTGGCGAAGTTATTGCTAACAGATGTAAGGAAAAGGGTATTTCACAGGTTGCTTTTGATAGATCTGGATATAAGTATCATGGACGTGTTAAAGCTTTAGCAGAGGCTGCTAGAGAGCATGGTCTTCAGTTTTAATAAATAAAATATGGATGATTATTCATTATGTCTAATGAAGTGAAAAAAAACGAAGAGCTGATTGAAAAGTTAGTTAGTGTTAAGAGACACTCTAAGACAGTAAAAGGTGGAAGAATTATGAGCTTTGCCGCTTTAACTGTTGTGGGTGATGGTAAAGGTAGAATTGGAGTAGGTAGAGGTAAATCTAGAGAAGTACCTGCTGCTATCCAAAAAGCTATGGAAAACGCTAAGAAAAACATGGTATCAGTTAATCTTAATAACGATACGTTATGGTATGCTACTATGTCTAATCATGGTGCTTCAAAAGTATTTATGCAACCTGCATCTGCTGGTACTGGTATTATTGCTGGTGGTGCTATGCGTTCGGTTTTTGAGGCTGTTGGTGTACACAACGTTTTAGCAAAAACTTATGGCTCAACTAATCCTGCAAACGTTGTAAGAGCAACGATAGCTGGTTTGGCAAAAATTAAATCACCAGAAGAGATCGCTGAGAAAAGAGGTTTGTCTGTTGAAGAGATTCAGGGGTAATTAAAAATGACTCAAGCTAAAACATTTAAAGTTACTTTAACAAAAAGCTTAATTGGCCGTAAAGAAAACCATATAGCATCAGCTAGAGGTTTAGGTCTTAGAAAAATAAACCATACTGTCGAGGTGTTAGATACTCCTGAAAATCGTGGTATGGCGAACAAAATATATTATATGGTTAAGATAGAGGGGTAGTATAAGATGAAATTAAATACAATTGCTCCTGCTGCTGGCTCTAAGAGTGCTCCGAAAAGACTTGGGCGTGGTATTGGAAGTGGATTAGGTAAAACTTCTGGTAAAGGTCACAAAGGTCAAAAAGCACGTTCAGGTGGCTATCATAAAGTAGGTTTTGAAGGCGGTCAGATGCCTATACAAAGAAGACTACCAAAGTTTGGTTTTACTTCTGCATCTAAAAGATTTGTTGCTGAAATTAGACTACATGAATTGAATAATGTAGCTCTAGAAGAAGTAACTCTTGATGCTTTAAAAGACTCTGGTCTTATAAGAAAAGATATTAAATCAGTAAAAGTAATAGCAAGTGGAGAAATCCAAAAAGCTGTTAGCCTTAAAGGTATAGCTTGCACAAAAGGTGCTAAAGAAGCTATCGAAAAAGCTGGTGGTAAGGTAGAGTAAGATTTAAGATATGTCAAAGTATAACAGTGCTTCTGGTACAACAGGTGAATTAAAATCTAGATTAATTTTTGTGGTTATCGCTATATTAGTATTTAGATTAGGGGTATATATTCCTATTCCAAATATTGATCCTACTAAATTGGTCGAGATTATATCAAATCAACACTCATCAACAGGTGGTTTGATGAGTATGTTTAATATGTTCTCTGGTGGCGCTCTTACTCAAATGAGTATCTTTGCATTGGGTGTGATGCCATATATTTCGGCATCTATTATTTTTCAGATGCTTTCAGCTGTATATCCTAAATTTATAGAGCTTAAAAAAGAAGGTGAATCTGGTCAAAAGAAGATAACCCAATATACAAGATATTTAACACTTGCTTTGGCTATAGTACAATCATTTGGTATTGTTGCATTTGTATTGCATCAAGATGGCTTAGTGACTACAAACAATATGGGATTATTTTATTTAACTACAATTGTTTCTGTCACTACTGGTAGTATGTTTTTAATGTGGTTGGGTGAGCAAATTACAGAAAGAGGTGTAGGTAACGGTATATCACTACTAATCTTCTCTGGTATCGTTGCTAATCTACCATTTGAAATTTCTAATACGCTATCTCAAGCTAATCAACATGTAATATCTTATTTATCTGTTTGGGTTCTATTGATACTTCTTTTGCTTGTTATTGCTTTTGTAGTATTCATGGAGAGTGCTCAAAGAAAAATTACAGTAAACTATGCTAAAAGGCAGCAGGGTAGAAAAATGTTTGCTGCTCAGACTAGCCACCTACCATTAAAGTTAAATATGGCAGGTGTGATTCCAGCAATCTTTGCTTCATCTATACTTATGGTGCCTGGTGTGTTGCTTGGTTGGTTATCTAACTATAATTCACTTGGTTGGTTTGCAGATGTTGCAGAAATGTTGCAACCTGGAAGTATTGTCTATACTGTAGTATTTGCTGCGACAATTATTTTCTTTTGTTTCTTCTATACTTCATTGGTGTTTAATCCAAAAGAAACAGCAGATAATCTGAAAAAATCTGGAGCTTACATTTCTGGTGTAAGACCTGGTGAGCAGACAGCTAAGTATATTGATGCAGTTATGACTAGACTAACTTTAGTAGGTTCACTTTATATTACAGCTATATGTTTATTACCAATTTTTGTGGTTAAGTTCTTCGCTCAAGGACTTTCATTTACATTTGGTGGTACATCTTTGCTAATTGTAGTAGTTGTGATGATGGACTTTATGGCTCAAGTTAGATCTCATATGATGTCAACACAATATGATTCTTTACTAAAGAAAGCAAATCTTAGTGGTAAGAGAAAATAGAGAAATATTATTGGAGAAATTAAAATGAAAGTTAGAGCTTCAGTTAAGAAAATGTGTAGAAACTGTAAAGTTATCAAACGTAATAGAGTAGTTCGTGTGATATGTACAGACCCTAGACATAAGCAAAGACAAGGTTAAACAATCAAGCAAATTAAATAAAGCTTGATTATTTGTTTTTAAAAAGCTATCCTAGCAAGTTACAAAATGCGATAGATAGTAACTAAATTAAGAATAATTATTAGGAGTGAATTAGATGGCTCGTATAGCTGGTGTTAATATTCCTGTTCATAAACATACAGTGATAGGATTAACTTCAATTTATGGAATAGGTAAAACAAGAGCGCAACAAATTTGCCAATCTTGCAAAGTAGATCCAACTGTTAAAATTAAAGATTTATCTGAAGAACAGATTGAAATTTTGAGAACAGAAGTTGCTAAATTTACGGTAGAAGGTGATTTACGCCGTGAAGTTTCTATGGACATAAAAAGACTTATGGACTTAGGTTGTTTCAGAGGTAGAAGACATCGTCGTAGCCTTCCTGTAAGAGGACAAAGAACGAAGACTAATGCACGTACTCGTAAAGGTCCAAGAAAGCCAATCAAGGCGTAAAATACAATTATAACTATAAAGATTAAAGGGTAGATTATATGGCTAAGTCTGTTAGATCATCAAAGAAAAAAGTAAAAAGAGTAGTGACTGATGCAGTTGCTCATATTTACTCATCTTTTAATAACACTATAGTAACTATCACAGATAGACAAGGTAATGCTTTATCTTGGGCTACTTCTGGTGGTAGTGGCTTTAGAGGTTCGAGAAAAAGTACACCTTTTGCTGCTCAAGTAGCTGCTGAAAGAGCCGCTGATATGGCTCTTGAATATGGTGTTAAAAACGTAGATGTTTTAGTAAAGGGACCAGGTTCAGGTAGAGACTCTGCTGTTAGAGCTTTAAATGCTAAAAACTTAAAAGTTACAAGCATAACAGATGTGACTCCATTACCGCATAATGGTTGTCGTCCTCCTAAGAAACGTCGTGTTTAATATTTTAAAGGGAAATTAATAATGGCTAGATATCTAGGACCAAAATGTAAGCTTTCTAGAAGAGAAGGTACTGACTTATTTTTAAAAAGTGGTGTAAAAGCTAACGACGAAAAATGTAAAATGAATACTGCACCGGGTCAACATGGAGCAAGAAGAGCGCGCCTATCTGACTATGGTTTACAGTTAAGAGAAAAGCAAAAAGTTCGTCGTATGTATGGTGTTTTAGAAGGTCAATTCAAAAAATACTATCTTGAAGCTAATAGAAGAAAAGGTAACACAGGTGCTACTTTATTAGAGATATTAGAGTCAAGACTAGACAATGTTGTTTATAGAATGGGCTTTGCTGCTACGCGTGCAGAAGCTAGACAACTTGTTGTACACAAAGGTATTATGCTTAATGGACATACTTGTAATGTTCCTTCAGCGCAAGTTAAATCTGGTGATATAGTTGCAGTTAGAGAGAAAGCTAAAAAGCAGTTAAGAATTCAAAATGCTGTTGAGCTTGCTAAGCACAGAAAAGAACTTTCTTGGATTGATGTGAATACTGATTCACTAGAAGGTACTATGAAGTCTTCACCGGATAGATCAGAATTATCTGCAGATATAAATGAACAATTAATCATCGAGCTTTACTCTAAGTAATAATTTTATTATTTTTTAAAGACTCGTATATAGCCTTATTTCAAGGAGATTTTTTTAGTGAGTAATAATAATTCAAATCAGGAATTTGTACCTAATATACAGCTTAAAGAAGAGTTAGGGGCTTTTGGATATAAAATTCAAGTTTCTCCTGTAGAAAAAGGTATGGCTCATATCCTTGGTAACTCTATTAGAAGATTTTTGTTATCTTCATTATCAGGTGCTTCTATAATCAAAGTCAATATAGATGGTGTATTACACGAATATTCGACTTTAGAAGATGTTAAAGAAGATGTTGTTGAGATTGTTTCTAATCTAAAAAAAGTTGCAATAAAGCTTGATAAAAGTGTAGCAAAAGTAGAATTAGAACTATCAGTAACTAAATCTGGTGTTGTAACTGCAGGAGATTTTAAAACAACTCAAGGCATAGAAATTATCAACAAAGATCAACCTATTGCTACTCTAACCAACGAAAGAGAGTTTAGTCTGACAGCTACTGTTAGTGTGGGTAGAAATGTCGGAATTCTTTCGGCACTACCAACTGAGCTAGAAAATGTTGGAGACATCGCTGTTGATGCGGATTTTAATCCTATAAAAAGAGTTGCTTTTGAAATTTTTGATAATGGGAATAGTGAGACATTAGAAGTGTTTGTGAAAACAAATGGTACTATTGAACCACTAGCAGCTGTTACAAAAGCGCTAGAGTATTTCTGTGAACAAATATCTGTATTTGTATCTCTTAGAGTACCTAGTAATGGTAAGACTGGAGATGCACTATTAGATTCTAATATTGATCCTATATTACTTAAACCAATTGATGACCTAGAGTTAACCGTTAGATCATCTAACTGCTTAAGAGCAGAGAATATTAAGTATTTAGGTGACTTAGTACAATATTCAGAGTCGCAGCTTATGAAGATACCTAATTTAGGTAAAAAATCTCTAAATGAGATCAAGCAAATATTAATAGACAATAGTTTATCTTTAGGTGTTCAAATTGATAACTTTAGAGAACTAGTTGAAGGAAAATAAATATATAGTAATCATATAATATTAACTATAAAGGAGTAATTACTATGAGACATCGTAAAAAAGGAAGTAAGTTCGGAAGAACTAGTAGTCATAGAAAAGCTATGTTTAAGAATATGTCAGCATCTTTGATTAATCATGAGCTTATTAAAACTACTTTACCTAAAGCAAAAGAGTTAAGAACTATAGTTGAGCCTTTAGTAACTTTAGCTAAAAGAGAACATAAGCTAAGAAATGAATTAGATGTTAACTCTAATGAGTTTAAAGCACAATCTGTTGCTCTTAGAAGACAAGCTTTTGATTTCTTAAGAAATAAAGCTGCTGTTACTAAGCTTTTTGAAGAGTTTGGTGCTCGTTACGCAGAAAGAGCTGGTGGTTATACTAGAATTCTTAAGTGTGGTTATAGATTTGGTGATAAAGCTCCTATGGCTTTCATCGAATTGGTTGATAGACCTCAAGTAGAAGAAGCAGCTGACGAAGAATAATAATCTTTTTTCTATATTCTATATTTATCTCAAACAGATATATCTATTTTTAATTTAACTTACTCTTATAAATTTTGCTAAACTCTTAATAATAGAGTTTTGAAAAATATTATCTTATTATATGCTACAAAAAATTTATCAGAGTATAATAGTTGTTCTTGTTATTATAAATTCATTTACTTTAATTGCTCAGATCGATTATGGCGATATTAATTATTTGAATTATATAAATATAGCTTTTTCAGCTATTTTTTCTATAGAATACATTATCAGATTTTTTTTAGCACGGAGAAAGTTTGTTTTTGTTTTTGGTTTTTATAATGTTATTGATTTTATAGCGATATTTTTACCATTAATATTATCATTGTTTGGTATTAACTCTCATGAATTAATAGCCTTGAGGTTACTAAGAGTATTCAAAATTTTCCAAAATACAGCGATAATGAATAGATTGATTAATGTATTTAAAAAAATCTATCTCGAACTGTTAGTATCATACTGCTTAATTTTTGTGATATTGATAATATCTTGTATCTTGATGTTTTATGCTGAGCATGAAGCCCAACCTCAGGTTTTTTCATCTATATCTAATACTTTGTGGTGGGGTGTTATTACTCTAACAACGGTAGGTTATGGAGATATGTATCCAATTACACTCTTGGGTAGATTAATAGCAGCTATAGTTTCTATGTTGGGAATTGGTGTTTTTGCTATTCCAAGTGGTTTGATTGGAGGTGCTTTTATTGACGAAATCCGTCAAGAAAGAGAGCTGGCTGCCAAAAATAAACAAAAAGTAGAATAATTATCTAAAAAGACATTTTTTATATACTAAAAAATCTTGAAAAAATAGCAATGACTCTCATATAGATACTTGTGATTAAGTTATTTGAAAAAAGTATAACAAAAGAGGGTTATATAAATGTCAGAGAAAAAATATACATTTGAAACAGAAGTTGATAAATTACTTCATCTTGTGATCCATTCACTATATTCAAACCGTGAGATATTCTTAAGAGAGCTTGTATCTAATAGTTCTGATGCTATCGAGAAGCTAAGATATGAGAGTATCTCTAATGCAGCTTTGAATGAGGATGATACTGATTATGCTATTAGAATTGATTTTGATAAAGATGCAAAAACAATTACTGTTAGCGATAATGGTATTGGTATGACTGAAGAAGAGGTTATTGAAAATCTTGGTACAATTGCAAAGTCTGGAACTAAAAAATTCTTAGAAAGCTTAACAGGCGACAAGAGTAAAGATAATGAGTTAATTGGTCAGTTTGGTGTTGGTTTCTACTCTTCATTTATCGTTGCTGATAAGGTTACAGTTAGAACAAGAAAAGCAGGCCAAGATAAAGCTCAGGCAACTAAATGGATTTCTGATGCAAAAAATGGCTTTACAGTCGAGACTATAACTAAAGACAAGCGTGGTACAGAAATAACTCTTCATATTAAAGAAGATCAATTAGATCTGCTCGAGTATCACTTACTAAAAGGTTTAGTTAATAAATATTCTGATTGTATTAATACACCGATTCAAATGAAAAAAGTTGAAACTAATGATAAGGGTGAGCAAACAATCAAAGATGAGTATGAGACTGTAAACAATACTAAAGCTATTTGGTTAAGATCAAAAGATGAAATAAGTGACGAAGAGTACCAAGAGTTTTATAAGTATATATCTCATGATTTTGCTAATGCTTTGATGTGGTCTCATAATAAAGTAGAGGGTAATCTTGAGTACAACAGCTTGCTATATATTCCAGAGAATAAGCCTTTTGATTTTTGGAATAGAGATAAAGATTATGGTTTATCTTTATATGTGCGTAGAGTATTTATTATGGAGAATAAAGAACTATTACCTCCATATTTAAGATTTGTTAAAGGTGTTATTGACTCTGCTGATTTACCACTTAATGTATCGCGTGAGATTTTACAGCATAACAAGGTTATTGATAAAATCAGAAAAGCGACTGCATCTAAGATATTAGGAGAGCTTAAAAAACTTGCAAATAAAGATGCTGAGAAATATCAAAAATTCTGGGATAACTTTGGTCAAGTGCTTAAAGAAGGTGTTTCTGATGATCATTCAAATAAAGAGAAAATTGCTGGTTTAATGAGATTCGCAACTACAGAAAGTGGTGATGCCAAGCAAACAGTTTCTTTAGCTGACTACATCTCACGTATGAAAGATGGTCAAGATACTATCTACTATATTACATCTGATAGTTATAAGGCTGCTGCAAATAACCCACAACTTGAAGCATTCAAGAAGAAAGGTATCGAAGTTATCTTGATGACAGATAGAATCGATGAGTGGATGATGTCTACTTTGACTGAGTTTGATGGTAAGCATATGAAGTCTATTATCAAGGGTGATATCGATCTTGATAAATTTGAGACTCCAGAGAATAAAGAAAAATTCGAGAAAGAAGCGAAAGACTTTGAGAAAGTTTTAAAAGAAATCAAAGAAGTTCTAAAAGATAAAGTTGAAGATGTACGCTTGTCTAAGCGTTTGACAGATTCTCCAAGCTGTGTGGTTGTAAATGACTATGGTATGAGTCTACACATGCAGAAGATGATGGAAGAAGCTGGTCAAGGATTTATGCCTGGTATGGGTATGAAGCCTATTCTTGAGCTTAATGCAGAACATAATTTAGTACAAAAATTAAAAGATGAAGCTGATACTGAAGTATTTGGAGACTTATCAGAGCTTTTACTTCTTCAGGCAATGTTTGTTGAAGGTGCTAAGATAGAAGATCCAATGGCCTTTGTTAAGCTTGTGAACAAATATATCAAATAGTTTTTCTTTTTATTCTATTCTTTTTTCTTAATCATCTTATCTAGAAATATATTTTTTAATTTGTTTTTAAATCTCCCATCAAAATATATAAAAGAGCTTTTTGCACAAATTTTCTATTTAAACTCTGTTGGAAAATAACCGAACATTTGTCATCCGGGAGATCTTCGCTAACTTCTTTGCCTCTTTCCATAGGCATACAGTGCATAAAGATAGCATTATCATTTGCGTATGACATTAGTTCTTTATTTACCTGGAATCCTGCGAAAGCATCATCTTCAGTAGGTTCAAAGCCCATGCTACACCAAACATCAGTATATACAGCATCACATCCTTTGACAGCTTCTTTAGGATCATCAAAATCTTTAACGATACTTAGATCTTGAAGTTGATCTAAAATCTTTTGATCTGGTTTATGACCTTCTGGACAAGCGTAGTGTATTTCTAAGCCGATAGTATTAGCTAATAATAACAAGCTGTATAAGATATTGTTAGAATCACCTATATAAGCTATTTTTAGGGAGTCTAAACTACCAAAAACTTCTTTTAATGTTAGTAAGTCTGCTAATGTTTGACAAGGATGATATAAATCTGTCAAAGCATTTATAATTGGAACTTTAGAGTAAGAAACCATTTCCTCAACATCGCTATCTGCGAAAGTTCTAATCACAACAGCAGAACAATAGTTTTGTATCACTCTAATAAAATCTTTGGGTTGTTCATTTTTTCTAGAGGCAGAGACGCTCTCGATTAGATTACCACCCATTTCGATAATAGCAGCAGAAAAACTAAAACGAGTTCTAAGAGATGGTTTATCAAAAATCAGCGCAATAATCTTATCTTTTAAGGCATGGTTATATTTTTGAGGATTAATTTTCATATCCTGGGCTATTTGCATTATATTTTCAAAATCCTTAGATGTTATTTCTGCTCCAGAAAGTAAATGATTAAAAGATAAGTTTTTCATATTCCTCCTCCAAATACACAAGTTGTTCCTAGCTCTTCTGCATTAAATAATATTTTTTTTGTTAAAATTTTTTCTTGATTACCATTTAGTATGCTAATGGTTTTTTTTGAGCAATTTAAAAAGTTTTTTATTGAGTCAAGCTTGATACTCATTCCACCAACAGCTGTTTTATTTTCAATAAGTTTTGAAATATCTTTCACTGAAAGGCTTTTGATTAAATTACCATTATTATCAAGTACACCATTTTGATCAGTAATATAGATAAGCTCATCGACATCACAAATAATAGCTAGCTCTGATGCAACATTATCTGCATTGACATTTACTGACTCAAATTTATCAGTAAGACAAATCGTTGCAACTATAGGTATTAGCCCTTGAGGTAGAGATTTTAGAATAACTGTAGGATCAACATCTTTGACTAAACCAACATAACCATATTTATCTTTATCGATTAGGCTACAAGTAATTAAGTTACTATCCTCACCAGATATGCTAATACCATCTAAATTGATACTACTAAACATTTGCGAGAGCTTTTTGTTAACTCTGTATAGAGCCATTTGAATTATCTCCATATGTTCTTTTGGAGTAACTCTTAAACCATCTAGAAATTTTGTTTGAACATCGTGCTTTTCTAGACACTTGGTTATAAATTTACCACCACCGTGGACAATGATTATTTCTGCCCCAGCTTCTTTTAGGTTTTTTATATCAATACATAGGTTTTTCATCACTTTTTCATCTTCAAGTACTGAGCCACCTAGTTTTATTAAGATTCTTTTATTTGCTAATTCTTTCATGATAAATAATCCGCATTTATATTTACATATTGCTGAGTTAGGTCACAGCCCCATGCTATTGCTTGTTGGTTTCCTTGAGAAAATGTAACATCAATAGTTACAGTATCTTCTTTCATGGCATTTTTAAGATTTGTTAAATCATCTAAAACAGGTAAACCATTAGTGAAGATCTTTTGTCCTTGCATAAATATTTGGCAACTTTCTAGAGTCTGCTCATCTATATCAACTTCGCCAATTTTTGCTAAAACTCTTCCCCAATTTGGAGATTCGCCATATATGGCTGTTTTGACTAAAGAGCTAGAGATTATTTTCTTTGCTAACTCTTTGGAAAGTGTTTCATCGTTTAGACCTGTAACTTTTGCCTCGATAAGCTTGGTTGCTCCTTCGCCATCGCGTGCAATGCTTTTAGCTAAAATCACAGCTATTTCATGTAATGCTTCTTTAAATATATTTATATCTTCATTAGATGAAACCTCAATACCACTTGCGCCATTTGCCAACATAAATACACAATCATTAGTAGACATATCACCATCTACTGAGATCATATTGAAACTGTTGTCACTTGATTCTCTAAGTATTGCTTGAGCTAGCTGAATATCTATATCAGCATCTGTTAGAAAATATCCAAGCATTGTTGCCATATTTGGGTTTATCATTCCAGAGCCTTTGCAAATTCCAGTAATAGTGATTTCCCCTGTGGATAGCTGTATTTTTTTGTAAACTGATTTGGGTAGTAGGTCTGTCGTTAGTATTGAGATCGCAAATTTATCGGCAATATTCGATACGCTGTTTATTAGTTTTGGTATAGCAGATGTTATTTTATCAATAGATATTTGCTGACCAATAACACCAGTGGAGGCAATCAAGACTTGCTCAGATGAACAGTTTAGTTCTGTCGCTAAACTATCAACTACCTGTTGATTATGTTTATCGCCTATTTCTCCTGTAGCAGCATTAGCTTGACCACTATTTGTAATGATCGCTTTGATATTATCTGCAGGTAACAAATTCATGCAATATTTAATTGGTGCAGCTTTACATTTGTTTTTTGTGAAGACTCCTACAGCTTTACAGTTTTCTTCTGAAATTATAACTCCTAGATCTGGACGATAGAGCCTAACCCCGCAGTTTACACCACCTGCTAAAAATCCTTTTGGTAATTTTGTTCTAAATAAGCTCTCCATGTCTATCTCCTTTTTTATAATCCTGTGGTTATAGGAAGCCCGTAATAATTGTTTAAGTTCTCAATTGCTTGAGTAACAGCGCCTTTTAGTAAGTTATCGATAAAAGAAAAAATTATGATTTTATTATTTTTAATCGAAAATCCTAAATGAGTGTTGGGTGTGCCAACGATGCTTTTAATTGATAAAAATGACGATATTTCTGAATTCGTTGTTGCTGCAATATCAATGAATTTAAATAAAGGGTACTCAGCATATTCGTTGTTATAAGCATCGCTAACTAAATCACTAATATTCTCTTCTGAAGTTGTAGTTTCTGAATTTAAATCAGCATAAACTGTCATCGCAATGCCAGAATGAATCGGTAACATACTTGTGTTGAAATAAAGCTCATCTTCTTTAATATCAAACTCTGCTAAAGCTTTTAGAATCTCAGGAATATGTTGATGTTTACCAATCTTATATGGAAAAAAGTTGTTAAGCATCTCTGAGAACATTAAATCTTGTCTTGGTTTTTTTCCTGCTCCAGAGACTCCTGATTTGGCATCTATAATTATATTGTTGGGTTTTATTAGATTATGCTTTAGTAGAGGGAGTAGTGATAATAATGCACATGTCGCATAGCATCCAGGGTTCGCTATTATAGTATCTTGCTGAGTAAATTTAACATATGGAGAAAGTCCATATTTGGCACCTTGTTCTATGCCTTCAATAGAGTGAGATAATCCATACCAAGATGCTAATAAATCTTTATCTAGTCTAAAAGCGCCACTTAAGTCTAAGACCTTTATTTTTATATTCTTCTCATAGAGTTTCTGTAGTATCTCTATAGAAATCTCTGCTGGTGTAGCTAATAATAAAAAATCCACGTCGAAGTTTTCAGCACTTAATTCATCCAAAGAATATGTGTATTCTTTATTTTCTTGCTTAGATATTCCTAAGCTCCCAACTAATTTAAAATGGGGGTGTTTACTTATTAATTCTTTAAGAAGCTGGCCTGTGTAACCATTTATTCCAGCTATGCATATTTTTGAAATCATTATTTGCTCACAACTCATAATACTTGATGAACACTGTAACATTTTAAAAACTTGCTGTGAATAATTATTTACCAAAAAAGAATAAAAATTTACAATAAGGATTGATTTGTGTTTATTTATTCATTTGTTGTGAGGGAGAAAGTTATGGAAACAGTTGTTGATATTACAAAGCAGTATGGTGCAAATATAGTAGCAGCCATGCCTATAAATATAGTCAAAGGGGAAAATGCTTACGTATATGATGGTTTGGGTAAAAAATATATCGATATGGCAACAGGTATTTCATCTGTGAATTTTGGACATAATAACCCTAAAATTTTGTCAGCTCTGTTTGAGCAAGTGAATAAAATTTCAGTTGTGCCAAGACTTTTTCACAATGAGCCTTTGGCAAATTTATTAAAGAAAGCTTGTGAGCTAACAAGTATGGATAAGGCTATAGTTATGAATAGTGGTGCTGAAGCTATAGAGACTGCAATAAAAGTAGCTAGAAAGTGGGGATATGTAAAAAAGCAGATTCCAGATGGTTTGGTAGAGATAATAACTTTTGATAATAGCTTTCATGGTAGAACAATAACGGCAATAGGTACATCATCGAATCATGCGTATAAAGATAAGTTTGGTCCTATGCCTCAAGGGTTTATCTCAATACCTTATAATGATTTAGATGCTCTTGAAAAAGCTATTACAAAAAATACAGCAGCAATAATTATTGAGCCTATCCAAGGTGAGGGTGGAGTGATTATTCCAGATGAGGAGTATTTGTATAAGTGCCAAGAAATTTGCAAAAAGAATAATGTGTTGTTTATTCTAGATGAGATACAAACAGGTATGGGACGTACTGGCAAAAATTTTGCTAAAGAGCATTATGGTTTAGATCCTGATGGGATGACATTGGGGAAATCTTTGGGAGGAGGAGTATTACCTATTTCACTGTTTCTAGGCAAAGAAGATCTTATGGAAGTGTTACACCCTGGTGATCATGGTAGTACTTTTGGAGGAAATCCATTGGCTTCTGCTATAGCGTATAAGGCTCTTAGTATTTTGGATGAAGAATCTTTAGCTGAGAGAGCAGAAGCTTTAGGAAGCTTATTTGTAGATCAGTTAAAAAAAATAAATTCTAAATATATCCAAGAAATAAGAGCAAAAGGTTTATTTATTGCTTTGCAAATATATCCGCAATATTTTGAGAGTTTTTATCAAGAGCTTTTAAATCTAGGCATACTTGCTGTAAAAACTAGAAATAATACTATTCGTTTATTGCCACCACTAACTATAGATAGAGAAAATCTTACTGAAGCTGTGAGTATAATAAAAAATCTAAATCTTTGAAAATAAAAAGTTTTCTATGTTCGTTTTTAATTTTTTAATATTTTTGATTGATGATGGAGCAACAAAAATTGTGTCATCACCGGCTACTATACCAATTATTTCAAAGCTATTTTTATTATAGTCTAAAGTTCTTGCTACTAATTGTGCAGCACCTGGTGCAGTATCGATTATAACAATAGCTTCATTTGCATCAATCTTGATAACTAAAGATGAAATATTATCAGTCATTATTGGAGGAGCTGGCTCATTAGGTATTTTATATACTAGAGTACTTTTTTCATTTTTGACTTTAACGGCACCGATTTTTTTGAGCATTCTATTAACTTTTGATTGACTGGCACTATAGCCTAGGCGCTCCAAAGTATCACAGATATCGTTCTGAGAAGAAAATTCTTTGCTAAGAATGAGCTGTCTTAGATCGTTATAAATATCAGATTTATCCATAAATTTTCCTTAAATAAACTAACTTCAGCTTTCGTTATTTTAACGATATTGAGATATCGAAATTATAAGCTTTTCAGAAGAATATATCTATTTTTTGCAAAAATACTAGAATTATTTATTTAGTTTAAGTTTGATAGCTACATAAGCATCACGGAAAGACAGACCTTGTTCTACTAATTTATATACTTCTTCGGTAGCATACAAGTCAGGGGTCATTGCTTGCTCTAGTTTATCTATATGAACATTCAAATCCTTGATTGTTGAGTTAAATAATAAAGCGGTATCTTCGATTAGAGTTATAGCTTCAAAGAATGGTAGTTTTGTTAGTTGGTAGTCACGATTATAACCACTAGGGACACTATCAATTATAGAAGTGATTTGTTGGAGGTAACCTTGATACAGTTTTGCATTGCCTCTCATAATTTCAAATAAATCATAATTACGTTTTTGAGGCATAATTGATGACCCTGTCGTATATGAGTTGCTTAGACTAAAGTAATCAAATTCTGCCATTGTAAATAACATCATATCATTAGCAAATCTTGAGTAGATGCTTATAGGGTTTGAGAATGTTTGTAGCATCAGTTTTTCAAAATATCCTCTAGAGAATGCACAATAAATAGGGTTGTCTTGTGTTCTATTAAAGCCAAGTAGTTCGGTAGTATATTCTTTATCATGTTTGAAGTTGCTGATACCAAATCCTGATGCAGATCCTAGGGGGTTTTGGTTAATAACTTTGCTAGTAGCTGATATTAATAACAGAGTGTCTGCTAGTGCATCAGCAAAAGAACCCAACCAAGTTGCAACCGTAGTTGGCATTGCTTTTTGCATGTGCGTATAGCCAGGCATGGGTATGTTTTTGAATTTACTAGCTTTAGAGCGAAGAGTGTAGATATTCTCTTGAATAGTTTTTTCTAAGAATTGAATCTTATCTATCATGAAAAGACGTAGCATCACTAATGACTGATCATTTCTACTTCTACCTGTGTGTATCTTTTTGCCAACTTCACCATAATGCATACATAAATACTGTTCAATTGCAGTATGACCATCTTCTTGATCTTGAGTTATTCTAAATTCATTGTTAGATAGGAGCTCTTGTATTTCTTGTAATCCTTTTTTGAGAAGATTAAGTTCATCTTTAGTAATGATTTTCATCTTATAAAGCATTTTTGCATGAGCTAAACTAGCTTGTAGATCGTATTTTAATAGTTTCTGATCAAGTATATGGTCCTGACCTACAGTATATTTTTCAACTATAGGTAAGAGCTTATCTGTTTCTGTTTGCCAAAGTTTTTTGCTCATAATATTACTTCTTATTTTTCATTATTGAATATGCTGTACGTTGAGCTAAATTATGAAGTTCTATAAATCCAGCAGAAGCATTATGATTAAATAAATCGCCACCAGCTTCAAAAGTTGCTAACTCAGGTTTTAGCATAGAAAATGGTGATTCGACTGCTACTACTTCTATATTACCTTTATATAAAGATACAGTCACTTTTCCTGTTACTTTTTTATTTTGCTCTTCGATAAATGCAAGAATATTATTCATAACAGGGTTATACCATTCAGCAGCATAAGCAAGGTAAGCCCATTTGTTGTCCATAAATGTTTTTAGCTCATTTTCCTGACGGGTAGAAACAAGTTGCTCAAGCTTTTTGTGAGCAGCTATTATAATGCTAGCACCTGGGTTTTCATAAATACCTCTAACTTTTAGACCAATCAATCTATCTTCAATAAGGTTAAATACCCCAACACCATGTTCGCCACCTATTTTATTAGATTGCATTATTAGCTCTGATAAAGGCATAGCTTTTCCATCTAGCTTGGTTGGTATACCTTCGACAAACTCTAGGGTAATATTTTGTGGTTTATCAAGGGCATTTTCTGGAGTCTTACACCATTGTAAAATTGCCTCTTTAGGAGCAATTAAATTTGAATGTTCTATTTCGCCACCTTCTGCGGTATTACCCCACATATTTTCATCATATGAGTATGGCTTGTCTTTTTGTTGCTTAACTGGAATACCATGTTTTTCAGCATATTCTAATTCTTGCTCTCTACCCATTCCCCATTCTCTAACAGGAGCAATTGTTTTTATATTTTCATCTAATGTTGTTAGATAGCTTTCAAAACGAACTTGATCATTACCTTTGCCTGTACAGCCATGAGCAACAACTTGACAATCATATTTCTTAGCTACTTCAACAGCTATCTCTGAAATAATAACTCTGCCAAGAGGAGTTGAAAGAGCATAGCCACCTTGATAATCAGCATTTGCTTTAATAGCTTTGCTTATAACCTCATCTGCAAAACGATTTTTGGCATCATACACCACAGCATCTATAGCACCTAAGCTGATAGCTTTTTGTTTTATTTGTTCTAGATTATCAGCAACTTGACCAATATCTATAGTTAAAGCAACAACTTCAACATCATATTCTTCTTGAATCCACTTGAGCATAACTGATGTATCAAGCCCACCTGAGTATAGTAGAAGACAACGTTTGAAATCACCTTTTTTTGCTTCATGACTTGCGACTTTTTGATATGAGATTGACATTTGTACTACCAGTTGTTTATTTGAATATTTATTCATATTAGCAAATTAATATTCGATATCAAGGATTTTATTGCGTATAATGTGAATAAATATTTACATGGTTGAGATTTTATTTATATCCTATGTACACAGCTATAATTATCATAATAGAGCTTAAAGTCATTAGATATAGATAGAATTTAAAGATGAATTTTAGCCATAACCCATAAGGTATTCTTGCAACACCAAGTACAGCCATAAGTGTAGCTGATGTAGGCATTAAGCAATGTGTCCAGCCATCACCAAGTTGGAATGCTAAGACAGCAATTTGCCTACTTAGGCCCGTTAGGTCTGCTAATGGCGACATAATTGGCATGGTAAGAGCTGCTTGGCCTGAGCCAGATGTAACAAAGAAGTTAAATATTGATTGGAAGAAAAACATCCCTATAGCAGATACATATTCATTGGTACCTGATATAGCTTCTGAAGCATAGTGTAATATGGTGTTTAGCATAGTGTAATCTTGGGGGTTAGAGCCTCCCATAAGATATATCAGGCCATAAGCAAAACCAATGATTAAACAAACAGGTAAAAGATCTTTGGCACCATTTTTGAAAGCATCAATAACAATGCTTAAGTTCATACCATTTACTTTACCAACTATAGCAAACAGCCCAGTTAATAGTCCTAGTATTGTAAAAAGTGTCGCAATTTCGGGGATGTAATAGCCTAGTTCTACTACGCCATACACTAGCCATATTATCGTAGCGATTAAACTCAAGAGTATTAACCATGAATAAATACACATTTTTTGTGTTTGTTCTAAGCTATGTTCATCAGAGTTTCTATAGAAATTATCATAAATATACATAGGTGAGGATTGAGGTTTCTTTTGTATTTTTAGTGCATAGATGATTGCAAAAATACTTATAGATAGAGTAAATACAAACCACATAATAATTCTAAAAAGGCTGCCTGATAATATTGGAATTTCTGCAATTCCTTGAGCAATACTAACTGAGAAAGGATTCATCCAAGAAGTTGCAAACCCTATTTGAGTCGCTAAGTAGATAACCACAGTGCAAGTCAGAGCGTCAAACCCAATAAGTACAAAAATTGGCACAAGCAACATTATAAAAGGAATCGTTTCCTCTCCCATACCAAATACAGCGCCGCCTAAAGAAAAAATAAAACATAAAACAGGCAGTAGGATGATTTTGTTATTTTGGAATTTATTTACTACTCTAAGAATTGATTGGTCAATAACTTTTGTTTTAAGAAGAACTCCGAAAGAGCCTCCTATAATTAATAAGAAAGCTATAATTGCAACAGCACCACCATCTTTTGAGCCTGAAGTTATACCATCATATATAAAATTAGTAAAACCTCGATTTTGATTATTTTCGGCTGCAAAAACTTTGACAGGAGATGTTTCTGGATTGCCTTGAGAATCTAATTTATATTGAAAGCTATCAGCAACTAATACATTTCTAGAATATGTTTGGCCATCTGAAGAGTATTGGATTTTTTTTACATCAAATTTACCAACTGGTATGAAATAGCTTGTGATAGCTACGAGGATTGCGATACAGAATAGTATAACTAAAGTATCAGGCATTTGTATTTTTTTTTGACTTCTCATCTATGGAATAATTTTATTATGAGTATTTATTTAGATTATCAGCATTTGATAAAAAAAGGATACAAAAATTAACGAAGATTGTCATATTTTCAAATAGCAACATGCCCTTAAAAATGTTATTATTATGTTCCATGATTTTTTATATTTTCATGTGTTCAAATGAATCCAAATACTAAAATTATTTTTGTAACAGGTGGCGTTGTATCGTCGTTGGGTAAAGGTGTAACGGCAGCTTCTTTAGCTACTCTTTTAGAAAGTCGTGGTTTAAATGTAACTATGATGAAGCTCGACCCATATATAAATGTTGATCCAGGGACAATGAGCCCATTACAGCATGGTGAAGTTTTTGTAACTGAAGATGGGGCAGAGACTGATCTTGACTTGGGTCACTATGAGCGTTTTATTCGTAATAAAATGACTCAAGCAAGCAACTTTACAACTGGTAAGGTTTACCAAAGTGTTTTAAGAAGGGAGCGTAAGGGCGACTATCTCGGTGCTACTATACAAGTAATACCTCACATCACAGATGAAATAAAAAGACGAGTATTTGAAGGGATTGCTGAGGATGTCGATGTGGCAATTGTTGAAATTGGTGGAACTGTAGGTGATATAGAGTCTCAGCCATTTTTAGAAGCAATACGACAGCTAAGAATTGAGCTTGGTAGAAATAGGACATTATTTGTACATCTGACTCTGCTCCCATATATAAAAGTAGCTGGAGAGTTGAAGACAAAGCCAACGCAGCATTCAGTTAAAGAGTTACGAGGAATTGGAATTCAGGCTGATATGTTGGTTTGTCGCTGTGAGAAAAAGTTTGATGAAAGTGAGAAGCGTAAAATTGCTCTTTTCACGAATGTTGATCAAGATTGTATATTCACAGCTGAAGATGTTGATACTATTTATGAAGTGCCACTTAAATATAATCATCAAGGTTTTGATGCTAAGTTGGTTGAACTATTAAACCTTAACACAAAAGAAGCAGATCTATCTGAGTGGCAAAATGTTGTAAGTACCATTAGAAATGTCAAAGGTGAAGTAACTGTCGCAATGGTAGGTAAGTATGTGTCTCTTACGGAAGCATATAAGTCTCTTAACGAAGCCCTTTATAATGCAGGTTATAAAAGAGGTGTTAAAGTGAAAATAAAATTTGTTGACTCTGAAGAGGTTAATGATACTAATGTAGAGTCATTCTTTAACGATGCTGATGCTATTTTAGTACCTGGTGGCTTCGGTAGCAGAGGTGTTGAGGGTAAAATAGTCTCTATTAGGTATGCTCGAGAAAATCAAATTCCTTTTTTGGGTATTTGTTTGGGGATGCAGTTAGCAGTTGTGGAGTATGCTAGAAATGTATTGGGTATACAAGATGCACACTCAAGTGAATTAGATCCATCAACCTCTAATCCAGTTATAGGTTTAATAACAGAGTGGCAAGCAGAGGATGGTACTATACACCAAAGAACTCATGAGTCAGATCTAGGTGGTACAATGCGTCTAGGTGGGTATAAATGTGTGTTAAAAGCAGGTTCCCGTGCTAGAGAAATTTATCAGGCAGATGAGGTAATTGAAAGACACCGTCATAGATATGAAGTAAATAATAATTATGTTGATCGTTTAGAAAGTGCGGGTCTGATTTTCTCAGGAAGATCTGAAGATGATAAGTTAATGGAGCTAATAGAAATTTCTGAACACAAATGGTTTATAGCTTGCCAAGCTCATCCAGAATTTACATCTACTCCTAGATATGGGCATAAATTATTTGAATCATACATTCAAGCAGCTATCGAAAAATCTAATAAATAATCCCTAGTTTTGAAATTTTGTCAATAAAAGTGATATAATCTGAATTAACTAAGAATTGGAGAATTAATTAAATGAGTAATCAAAGAACTTTATCTATTATTAAACCTGATGCTGTAGAAAAGAATATAATCGGAGAAATTTACAGACGTTTTGAGAAGTCTGGTTTGAAAGTTGTTGCAGCTAAAATGAAACATTTGTCAAAAACAGAGGCCGAAGGCTTCTATGCAGTGCATAAAGACAGACCGTTTTTTAGCGCTCTTGTGGAGTTTATGATTTCAGGTCCTGTGATGATACAGGTATTAGAAGGTGAAAATGCGATAACTAAGAATCGTGAGTTGATGGGTGCTACAAACCCTAAAGAAGCAGAAGCTGGAACAATTAGAGCTGATTTTGCTGATAGCATTGATGCTAATGCTGTGCACGGTTCAGATGCTCCAGAAACAGCAGCACAAGAAATTAAGTATTTCTTTAGTGATATAGAGATTGTTGGCTAAGCCGGTCTATATCGAATAATACCTAGGAGGAGATTGATAATGAGTTGGTTAACTAGAGTAATTGGTAGAAGTCTTGGTTTAGAAGCGCAGAAAAAAGATATGCCTACAGGAGTTTGGAGTCAGTGTCCAAGCTGTGGAGTAACGTTGTACTCTGAAGAGTTACACAATAATAAGTCAGTGTGTCCAAACTGTAATTATCATTACAGAATATCTGCTAGACACAGACTAAACTTATTCTTCGATAGAGAGAGTACAAAAGAGCATTTTGCTAATATATCTCCTGTGGATATGCTTAAGTTCAAAGATACTAAGTCTTATAAAGATAGACTTTCTCAAGCACAGAAAAAAACTGAAGAACAAGATGCATTGGTAGTGATGGAAGGAACTGTAAAAGGATTCCCAGTAGTTGCTGCAGCATTTAACTTTATGTTCTTGGGTGGTTCTATGGGTTCTGTTGTAGGTGAAAAATTTACTAGAGGTGTTAAGCTTGCTATCGAGAAAAAAGTTCCTTTTGTGTGCTTTACAGCAAGTGGCGGAGCTAGAATGCAAGAGTCTCTATTTTCATTAATGCAGATGGCAAAGACAAGTGCTGCTTTACAAAAATTGGCAGAAGCTAAGCTACCGTATTTAGTTGTATTGACAGATCCTACTACAGGTGGTGTATCTGCGTCTTTAGCTATGCTTGGTGATGTACATCTTGCTGAACCAAAAGCTCTGATAGGTTTTGCTGGACCTAGAGTGATTGAACAGACAGTAAGAGAAAAATTACCTGAAGGATTCCAAAGAAGTGAGTTTTTGGTGGAGAAAGGCATGGTAGATATGATCGTTGATCGTAGAAACTTAAGAGAAGAAGTTGCAAAGTTAATAGATAAGCTTATGCCTAATTTGACTAAAATTAATCATTCTCAATCTCTAGAATATAAATCTGAACAGCAAGTATAGTCCTAAATTAAAAATGAGCATTGAAGTCAAAATAGCTAAAATAATGGCTAAGCCAGATGCTCGTAACTGTGATCTTTTAGATCTGTTACTTATTCTTGATAGATTTAACTTTACCAAAAAGTTTAAAGTAATAACAATTGCGGGGACAAATGGTAAAGGTACTACAGTAGCTATGTTAGAAGAGCTATTGGTGTCGAATAACAAGCAGGTGTTAAGTCATACATCTCCGCATGTCTTTAAATTTAATGAAAGAATATCTTTGAATAAGCAATCGATTCCAGATAATGTTTTATTAGAACTATTAGAAAGATTAGATGAGATAACTCCTGAATATCGACTATCTTATTATCAAATAGCTTTTTTGTGTGCTTGTATGTATTCTCAGAAGGTTACTATTGATTATCTGATTTTAGAAGTCGGTATAGGCGGTCGTTTAGATGCAGCAAATATAATAGATGCTGACATTACAGCTATTACTAATATTGATTTTGATCACTGTGAAGTTCTTGGTGATACGTTAGATGAAATTGGACATGAAAAGGCTGGTATAGCTAGGGCAGGAGTACCTTTGTTCTTAGGAACAAAAATGCCTGATAGTGTTTATAAATATGCAGAAGCTTGTGGTGCAATAATTTATGAAGAAAATCATGAGTATAGTTCTAGCGAGTGCTTTATACATAGTTATAATATTGCCGTAAGTATAGCTAATTATCTTTTTAATAAGTTGTTGATATCTTATATTCCAAATTTAGAAGAGATAAGAGCTAAAGCAAGATTTTCAATATTAAAAAATAATAGTTTCAATAATAGTTATGTTGTTGTTGATGTTGCACATAATCCAGCTTCTGTGAGGCACCTATTTGAGCTTTTAGATGCAAAATTTGGCAATAATAATGTCAGGTATGAGGCGGTATTTGGGATTTTAGCAAGTAAGGATCTGCATGAGATATTAAATATAGCAAGAGACCGTATACATAAATGGGATATTGTGGATCTTAAATATTTAGATGGTCGAGCGGCTGATTTAGACAAAATAAAGCAAGAGTTTGAATCACAAAAAATTGTGCGAGTTGATTTTAACACAGACCTAGGTAGTATATATTTGTCAAAAAAAGATACGGTAACAGTTGTTTTTGGATCATTTGTATTAGCTGGAGAGTTTATAAAGCAGTATGAAAAGCATAATAGTGAAAAGTGAAAAGCAGATGTTTGAGTTTGCTCAAGAGTATGCTAAAAAACTTCAAGCAGGTCAGATTATATATTTACATGGGGACTTGGGTGCTGGCAAAACTACTTTTGTAAAAGGAGTGCTTAAGTCTTTGGACTATAAAGGTAATGTTAAAAGTCCAACTTATACGTTGGTTGAGAGTTATGAGTTTGATAATTTTAATATTTATCATTTTGATTTGTATAGATTAGCAGACCCCGAAGAGCTTGAATGGATAGGTGTTAGAGACTATTTTAATAATGATTCAATCTGTTTTGTTGAGTGGCCAGAAAAAGGTAAAGGATTCTTGCCAAAAAATAGTATTGATATATATATAAAATATTTACCTAATGGTAGGCAAATAGATTTTTGTTAAAAATCTCTATAAATATGGTATGAAAGTATATTATACTGTTAAAAATATTTTGTATTTATATTATTTGTCTGTGGGAGAGAAGGATGAAAGTTAGGTTTATAATCACCTTTTTATCAGTTATGTTCTTTGGTTCATCATACGCAACTTTAAAAGAGTGTTATAAAGATGGTGTCGATCAAGAGTATGAAAGAGTCTTAGAATCATGTAAGCCATATCTTAAAACTGATGCTAGAGCTACAGGGCTTTTGGCAGAAGCAAATGTTCAACTTGATATGAGTGATAAAAATGCGTTGGATTATGCTCTTTGGGCTGCTGATTTCTATGAGAAAAATGGTACTCCAACTGATCCTGAGGGTGTTAGAACTTATTCGTATTTGGTATATCTGATTGGTGAGTTGTATTTCTTTGGAGCAGATGGTGTTGAGGTTGATCAACCTAAAGGAATTGAATATATAACCAAGGCTGCGAATTTGGGTTATGATATCGCACAAAATCAGTTAGGTAACTTATATGTAAGAAATGATAAAGTACCTGGTATGAATGTTGCTAAGGCTTATAAGTGGTATAAACTTGCTATAGCTAATGGTAGTTTAGAAGCTAGAGGAGCTTATTTAATTAATAATCAGCAAAAATTTATTCAAGAGTATCCATACTGTATGTCTCTGGGCAGAGCTTTTATTGCAGATGCTTATTTAAATGGAGCAGGTGGACTTCCTCAGAGTCCTGAGTATGCTATCAAATGGTACCAAAAAGCATATGATTTAGACCATTCAGCTGAGATTGAAGCTGGATTGGCTGAAGTATACTACAAAGAGTATAAGAATATTAATCATGGTAAGCATGCATTTAAGCATGCAGGAATGGCTCAAGCACTTATCGCGAAAAATGATAAGCAACGAGCATATAAGTACGCACGTGAAGCTATAATACAACCGTATGCTCCAGCATTTGTTATTATGGCAGAATTGACTGATAATAAAGTCGCTAAGTATGCTTATTTGTCAGAAGCTATCAAATTATATAATAATCCGTTGTTTGGTTTCTGGCGTCAGTTTAATCCTTACTGTATGCCAGATCTTTCTGATAAGCGAGGGCTGAAGAAAGCTGAGCAGGAGTTAGCTAAAATAAAGCTCACAGCAGAAGAGAAAGAATTAGCCGTTAAAGAGCAGGAGAGTTTAGAAGTATATTGGAATCCAAATGTTCAACCTAAACAGGGAGAGCAAAAGCAGGAATCTTCTGAAGTTCAGCAGCAAGTTAGCGAAAAAACACAAGTAGAATCAAGTCAATCTTAATGAATAGGTTTATGATTTGAGGAAATGAAAAAGTTCTTCTCAAATAGTTTAATTGTATCCGTATTCTTATTTTTATCGAAATTATTGGGTTTTGTTAGAGACTTATTATTAGCTAGTTTTTTTGGTAGTGGATCAGCTTTACAAGCGTTTTTGGTAGCTTTTAGGTTTCCTGAATTCATGCGCAAGGTTACGTCATCTGGTGTTTTGACACAAATAATTAATCCATATTTAAATGGTAGTACTAATGATAGAAACAGAAAGTTTATTATAACTGTACTTTATTTCATAGCTTTATTGTTATTGGTTTTGACTATTGTAGCAATAGTCTTTAGTAATGTTTGGGTGGAAATATATGCATATGGCTTGGTTGATGATAGAAGTGTTTTGAGTTTAGTCAAAAGCATGTTTGTGATCATGATCCCGTACTTGTTGTTCAATGGGATTATGGGAGTGATATCGGCTATCTTAAATAGTTATAGTAAATATCTAATATCGTCAATCCTACCAATTGTACTAAATATTTTAATGATAGTGGGTATAATTATCTCACCAATGTTTAATATTCCTATCTTTAGTGTTGCTTATGCGGTTCTCTTAGCAGGGATTATCCAAGTTATCATTGGAGGGTATAGTCTTAAAAGACTAATGGGTAAGGTTAAGCTTAATCAAGATGTGTTTTTGGTTAAAGATCTCAGGTCAAGAACATTCTTAAAAAAACTTCCTTCAGCATTTTTCGGAACAGCAATATTACAAATAAATGGATTGATAGAAACATTTTTTGCATCTTTTTTGCTATCTGGAAGCTTGGCGTGGCTATATTATGCAGATAGAGTTAATCAATTCTTATATGGGGTTTTTGGGACAGCTATAGCAACGGTTATGATTCCGTACCTAATTAACTATAAGAGAAACCAGCAGAAATTTTTCCAGACATTAAGCTTTATTATGAAGTTTACTTTAATAATAACAGTTCCTGCCGTTATAGGTCTATTTATATTGGCTAAGCCTATCGTTATTTCACTATTTTTCTATGGTAAGTTTAATTTGCAGGATATCGATTTTACTTATCTGGCTTTGCTTGGTTATTTAGTATCATTGTTTTGTTTTGTAATCGTCAGAGTAGTTGTTTCAGCACTTTACATACAGAATAAAACCTCAATAGTTTTTTATATTAGTTTAATATGTCTAATAATTACTATAGTTGCTGATATGCTAGTTGTGAATTTGTTTGCAAAAGATGATCATGCATTTTTGTATTTAGCGTTGGTAAGTTCCTCTGTTGCATTAATCAATTTGGTTATTCAGATGTGGGTACTTTGTGATTTTAATATTAGATTATTTGTTGACAGTTATTTAGATTTGATGACAATTTTTAGGATAACAATTGCTAGTATATGTATGGTTTTAGTATTAAAATCATTTAATCTAAGTGATAGTTATTGGATTACTTTATCAATGTTTGATAGACTCAAAAGTATAGCTCTAATAGTGTCTAGTGGTGTAATTGCTTATTCTGTAGTTATGATAGTACTGGGAGGTTTTAGATCTTTGAAAGATTTAAAACAGTAATAGTTTTATCGAGCTATCAGGACAAATTTATTTAGGATAAAAATGTACGATTTCAAAAAAATAAATAATCTTAGGGGAATAGAAAGAGAAACTTTGAGAATCACTTGTGATGGAGTGCTTGCTGATTCGTGTCACCCGTATGCTCTTGGGCATAAACTGACTAATAGTAGTATAACTGTTGATTTTTCGGAGAATCTTCTTGAGTTGATTACTAGACCTCATGAGAGTATAGAAAGTACTTTTTGTGAGCTATATGATCTTTCAGCTTTCACATTAGCGAATATGGCAGATAATGAGATTATACTTAATACTAGTATGCCTCTTTCAGCTGATGAAAGTGAAATAGAAGAGGCTGATTTTGGTAGTTCGAACTCTGGACAGATGAAGAGAGTTTATCGCAAGGGACTGTCTGTTCGATATGGTAAGATTATGCAAATAATCTCAGGCATACACTATAATTTCTCTTTTGATAGAAAGCTAATAGAAGATATCGCTAGTGATAAGCAAAGTTCAGTTTCTGATGTTTATTTTGATGTTCTTAATAAATATTTTGAATTTATGTGGTTATTACCATATCTATTTGGAGCTAGTCCAATATGTGCTAAGACTTCTGTTAAAAATAAGCCTAACTACTTGTCAGATTTAGATGATGAGTTTTTTGTTGGCAAATATGCTACAAGCTTGAGAATGAGTGATCTTGGATATACGAGTCCAGCACAAAAGGATCTGGCTATATCTTATAGTGACGTTAAATCTTATGTTAAAGATTTGATACATGCGACTGATAATATTTTTGATGATTATAGAAATTTGGGTTTATATGATGCTGAAGGTCAAAGAGTGCAACTAAACGAGAGTATTTTACAGATAGAAAATGAGTACTACAGTGCGATTAGACCTAAGCAGATAGCTAAAAGGTGTGAAAGACCTGCATGTGCATTATATAACCGAGGTGTAGAGTATATTGAGGTTAGAGTTCTTGATGTTGACCCGTTTACTCCAGTTGGAATAAGTAAAAATACAGCCCTTTTCGTTGAAGCAATGTTGATGACTTGTTTGGAGGAAGGCGCAGTAAGATATAGTAAAGAACAAATCAAGCAGGCTAAGCAAAATTTGACTGCTGTGGCAATACAGGGTCGTAATCCACAGCTTAAGCTAAAAAAACTAGGTGATGCTAGAGAAGTCTTATTAAAGGATTATGCATTAGAGTTGTTTGATAAGATTGAAGCAACGGCAGAAAAGATGTCATCTGAGTATCTTGAAGCAGTATATCTAGAAAAGCAAAAGATTTTGGATATTAATAGAACACCATCATCTAAAATAGTTAAGATTGCAGAGGAGCAAGGATATAAAAAATTTGCATTAAAGGTATCTCAAAAAGCATCTGAAGAGTTTAGAGGCTATGCGCTATCAGCAGATGTTGAGTCTGAACTACAAAGTCAAGTTTCTCAGTCTGAAGTTGCAGAAAAAGAGTTGGTTGCAAATGATAGCATATCTCTAGACGAATATATTAATAGGTATTACGAATCTTCAAAAGGGTGCTGTTAAACTTTGTTTTAATTTGTTATTTCTGTATAAATTGATAGGCATAAAAAAACCAGCTCAAGGCTGGTTTTGATATTATGGTACAAGTGAAGTAAAAAACTATACTTTCTTGATACCACCGAATCTCTTCTTGAACTTATCAACACGTCCAGCTGTATCAACAATTCTTTGCTTACCAGTGTAGAACGGATGACATTGTGAACAGATATCGATGTTCATAGCATCTTTACCAGAAGTTGATTTAGTAACAAAAGTATTTCCACAACTACAAGTTACTTTTACTTCAGTATATTTAGGATGAATTTCTTGTCTCATTTTTATAGTTTCCTTATATTTATAATCTGACATCGCCACTTAGACTATCTCATCTAAGCACCATATCCCTTATTAGAATAGCTCAGAGATTGTAGCTTAAAATATCCACAGTATCAAGCTTAATTCGAAGAAATATACTTCTCTCTACGTACACTCTTAGGTCCAAAACCTGCATTTGTAAGCATCTCATATGATTGATCAATCATATTGGGGTTGCCACAAACGTAAACAATATCAGTCTCAGGGTTTAGCCCTATACTTTCAAATTGATTTTGAACATATCCAGAGATCTCATAATCTTTAAGATCTTGAGTTTCTCTACTGAGGCATAACTTAAAGTGAATGTTATCATGCTTTTTTGCAAACTCTATAAAATCATCTTGATAAAGAGCATCCTTGCGATATTGGACTCCTAGTAGTATATGTATTTCAGTGTTGTCAGCCCTTTCTAACAGCTCTGGGAACATTGCTTTGTATGGTACAATACCAGTACCAGTACCAACCAGAACTAATTTATTAATTTCTTCTTCTTTTAGAACAAGTCTACCCGCTGGTCCCATAGCAGGAGCAGTATCACCAATTTTCATATTAAAGAAAGTATCAGTTGCTACACCGCCTTTTACATAAGTGATACCTATTTCTAGAAGCATATTATCAGAAGGTAGTGAGCCTAAGCTGTAGCTTCTGCGTTTTAGGTTACCTTCCTGATCTGTTAATAGGAATGTAATAAATTGCCCAGCGATAAAGTTAAGAGGTTTACCATCAGTTCTTTTGAATACGAAATGTCTAACATTGTCTGTAATATCTTTAAATGAAACTAGTTCAAGTTCAAATTTTTCCAAAGCCATTTTATTAAAAATTGTCATGTGTATTTATAACAGCAATAATTATATACTCAAAATACCTAGAAATATAGATATCTATCAAATCATATTGTTAGATAATTAGTAAAATACATTAGAACAAATTTATGCATTTAGAGTGCTTTTGTGTATATAATAATTTTATATAGGTAGTAAGCTTAAACTTAGAAAATGTATAAGATACTAGTGTTTTTGTTGCTTCTTCCTTGCTTAGGATTGGCAGAAATGACTCAAGCAGATATAGAAAAGATATATACAAAACCAATCATTCTAGATAGTAGGCACTATACTTTTAATGTTGAGTTACCTGTAGATTCGATAGATGGATATAGATGGTTTCTTATTCCACCAGATTATGATTATATAGATGATAGTGGCTATACCCATGAGAGTGTTAATGTTGAAAAATCAAAATGGGGCGGTATGGATAATTTTAAACTTAAACTTACTAAGAAATTTAGAAAAGTGCCTCATAAAATTGTATTACATTTTGAGTGTTTTCGACCGTTTGAGGAACACCCTAAGATTTTAATAAAAGATGTGACAGTATTATCACTTTTAGACTAGGAGTATATATGAAGAAAATATTGATAATGATATCTACAATGTTGATTGCTTTGAGTGCAACTGCCGCAGATTGTGCTGATAAAAGCTTTACTATAATAAGAGCTAAAGCTAGGCAAATGGAGCAAGCTTGGGATTCTGCAGATCTTGAAAAAGTGGTTTCCTTTTATAGTGATGATTTTATGTATATGAGCGGAGGTAAACCTTATACAAGTAAAGATGCTGTGTTAAAGCATTACGTTGATGGATTTGCTGTAAATAAAACTGGTAAAAGAGATATGGGTAAGTTAAAACTTAACTATGAGTATTGTAGAAGCCTTGATGAAAATAATCAGCTAGTCATATTAAAGTTTATTTGGACAAGTTCTGATGGCAAAGTTGCTTCAGGGCATGATTTACTTGTTTGGCAAAAAGATGGTAAAGATAACTATACTATAATAGTAGATTTTCCACAGTCATAGTTTACATAAGGTATAAGAGGAGATGTTATGTTTTTTTTGATATTTTTGGTAATAGTTTCTATATTCTTATTGGCTTTCTCAATAAGTATAGTTGAGACTCAGTCAGTAAATGTAATAGAGAGATTTGGTAAGTTTGTTAGAATCCAGCGTGCTGGACTTAATTTTAGAATACCTTTTATTGAAAGAATAGCTGGTAGAGTCAGTTTGAGAGTACAACAGCTTGATATAGTTGCAGAGACCAAAACAAGAGATAATGTATTTGTACACATGAAAGTTTCTGTACAGTTTCTAGTTGAAGAGTCGAAGGCTGTGGATGCTTTTTATAAGCTAACAAATGCCAGAGCGCAAATGGAGTCGTATGTTTTTGATGTGATTAGATCATCACTACCGCGTATGAGTTTGGATGAGTCTTTTGAAAATAAAGATGCAATAGCACTAGATATTAAAAAAGAGTTATCAGAAGAAATGAGTACTTATGGATATACGATAATTAAGTCATTAGTTGTTGATATTAATCCTGAGGAAAATGTTAAGCGTTCGATGAACGAGATTAATGCTGCGCAAAGACAGCTTGAGGCTACAAAAGCAAAAGCAGAAGCAGAGAAGCTTATCAAAATCAAAGAAGCAGAAGGGCAAAAAGAGTCAATGAAGCTACTTGGTGAAGGTATAGCAGAGCAGCGTAAGGCAATAGCAAGAGGTTTGCGTGTATCGATAGAAGATGTCAAAGAGGGTACTGGAGGAAATATTTCTTCTGAATATATCTCATCTTTAGTAATGATGTATCAATATTTAGATACGTTAGAGAATATGACAAAATCAGGTAAATCAAATGTAATCTTTACTCCAAATTCTCCAAAAGGCTTCAATAATCTAACATCAGAAATGATAAGTGCGTTATCTGCTGTTAAAGATATCTAAACTTTTTGTAACTATATTTCTTGAGAAATTGTGCTATGATAGCACAAGCCTTTTTAGGTAGTTAAATCCCTTATTTATATTTATGATTTTTAGGTTTAGAAATAACATGAAAAGAATTTTATGTAGATTATTTATTTGTTTCTTATTACTTATGGAATCAAATTATTCATGGGCACTTATAGGTAAACTAAGTTTACAGAATGATAATCTGAAGCTTGTAACAAAAGATAGATAGTATAGTGTACTAGGTAGTTCAAGTATTTTGAGTGAATCAAAAAGTATGGCTTATCTTGATACGTTGGTATTCATAGATAGTCAAAACCAAATTAATGATAATACTTTGTATATTAATGATGTCCCGACTGCTATTAGTGGGAGCGAGAGACTAACAGGAGTTTTGGTTAGACAAAATCATGACCTATATTTGAAGGTTGGTGATCAAGATATTCCTGTTAAATTTATAGAAGCAGTTGGTTTTAGAGGTAATCATTTTGATCAAAAATCCATAGGCTACTATCTTAATAAGAAAGTTAATATTATAGCTGAATTTGATCATGGGATCCTTTACATATCAGCGATTGTGATTAGTAATGTTTTTGAGAGTATAAATAACCTCTTCCCTTTAGATAGTAACTATAAAAAACTTATCGAAGAGGATTATGTAGAGTTTGTGACAGATACTTTAATGGAAGATGCTCTTAGTAAAAATCTAGAGCCATTTAAGGCTACTTTATTTGATGATGCAAAAGTTAAAAATGGTGATCATGTTTTGATTATTTCTTTGTCGGGTCGTCAAGGCGATGATCTAGTTACAGTTGGAGGACATTTTGTTTTAGGTGAAGCAACTGTTAAACATGGACAGCTCGAGAATTTTAGCTTTTATAATTTTTATACTACTAAGAATAAGAAACTAATGATGCCAACAAAGGTTTCTTATGAAGATTATTTTGGACATTTATCACAAGGTCAGCAGAATTATAGACCTACGTATACTCTTTTGGTATATGGTGTAGATAAGGATAAAATTAAAAAAATGACTGAGGTAATAGGTAGAGATTTAGAATATATGCGCACCTCTGGAGATACTGGTGGAATATCTTATGATTGTGTTAATACGGCCTTACATGCCCTATATAAGTCAGAATTTATAGAAAATCCCAACTTTTTGGGATTGGAGAGTTTTTACACCCCTCCAAAAGATTATACAGAAGGAAAATATTCATATTTTAATAATAGCTGGTATTACATTTTGAACACTAAGAGAGTGTTTTTACCAAGGTCTGGTTTTGAATATGTTTTGGAAAATATCGAAACATTTAACCCTAAAAGAGTTGATTTTGTATTTTATAATCAAACACCATCAGGCAGACCTGTTGGTGGGGCACCCATTGCCGGAGTGCTCAAATACTTTAGAATATCACTTCATTCAAATGAGATTAGTGAGCAAAATACTGTTTACGATATAGCTACTTTTTTAGATGATTCTGGAAATACCGGCAAAAAATTAGATGATGAGTTACAGCCACTATTCTTGCTAGCTGGTTTCATAATAGATGAGAAGATTTGGCGAGAGGTAGATGGTTATATAAATCAAGTCAAGAAAAAGTATGATGTTTTAGACTTTGAGATTCATGCTATTGATGTTATCAATGGCAAGAAAGGGACACCTTATAGAAACTGGGATTATGCAAAGAAGCTTGATTTTTTTACAGAGATGTTGGAAGTAATAAGGAAATTTGAGTTAAATATAATTTTCTTTGAGGTCAAAAAGAAGAATTTTAAAAACTACTTTCAATCAAAGTATGGTAAGGGCTTTGAACAACAGTTTAATATCTCTCCATATCTATTAGCATTCTCATATATTCTACAAATAGGCGACTCTTATCTGATAGATAATGATAGTAATGGTATTTTGATTTTAGATGAGCAAGATGAATGGAAAAAACCAGCAAATAAAACATTTAATATTCTTAGAACCATAGTTGGCGAGCCAGAAGTCAAAATTGAAAAACTTCTTGATAGATGTTTTTTTGTTGATTCAAGTGAGAGTAATATGATTCAGCTTGCTGATATAGTTGCTTATAATCTCAAAAGATATTTAGAATGTGATATAAAAGAGTTTTCTGATAGCAAAATAAAAGAGAGAAAAGCTCTTTATGAAGTTTTTAAAGATTATGTATATAAACCAAAATTCGATTATGGGCAACACCCAATATTAGAATGGCTTGAGAAAAATATTGGCAACCAATGTAAAGGATAAACCAATTGGTTAGTCGCTATTGGCTGCCTAGATATTGTTATGATATACATTTTTAGCAAAAAAGTATATTAAATTTGTTGAACAGAAGTGTATTTTTGTTTGACTGTTGTTTGACTAAAAAGGATTTATAAAATAGTTGAGACAAACTAAACCCTTATAAAATAAGGATCCTAGATTAAAAAGTTTGTTTGACTGTTGTTTGACTGAAGGTGAAAATGTGAGTACTTGGCAGAAAGTAAAGATTGGTGATTTTTTATATGAAAGAGAAGGGAAATATAAACCAAATGCTAAAGAAGTAGAGGGTTTGTTAAGAATAGAGAAAATTGACTTTAAAGGCAACTTTCATATAGGAGCAAAGCCATCAAAGACTAATTTGATTTTAATTAAAAAAGGTGATCTAGTAATATCAGGAATAAATGTAGCAAAAGGTGCTATGGGTATATATACGGGTGAAGAAGATGTTGTCGCAACAATTCATTATTCATCATATACTTTTGATAAGACAAAAATTAATTTAGGGTATTTTAAAAGATTTCTTAAAAGTCCAGAGTTTATAAGATTACTTAATGAACAAGTTAAAGGTGGAATAAAAACTGAAATTAAACCAAAGCATATTTTACCATTAGAAATAAGCTTGCCAGATATTGTTACTCAGAATCAGATAGTTTCTAACTTTGAAAAAATTGAAAATGATATTTCAGAACTTGATTATGATGTTAGACATCAACAAAATCTATTGAAACGGCTAAAACAAACAATTTTACAAGAAGCTATCGAAGGTAAGCTAACTTCTAAGTGGCGAGAGCAAAACTCAGATATAGAGCCAGCATCTATCCTGCTTGAGAAAATACAAGCAGAAAAAGAAAAGCTAATAAAAGACAAAAAAATCAAAAAACAAAAATCATTACCACCAATAACAGATGATGAAAAGTCTTTTGAGATTCCAGAAAGTTGGGAGTGGTGTAGGTTGGGGGATGTAAGTGTAAAAATTGGCTCTGGGAGTACGCCTAAAGGAAGTAACTATAGTGCTAAAGGTTATCCATTTTTAAGATCACAAAATATTTATGATGAAGGGCTGGTGTATAAGGATATTAAATATATAACAGAAGAAGTTCATCAAAGTATGAGGGGAACTAGGGTTGTTAAGAATGATTTGTTGCTGAATATTACAGGAGGGTCTTTAGGAAGATGTGCTTATGTCCCAGCTTCTTTTAGTGAGGGTAATATTAATCAGCATGTCTGTATTATACGAGCTTTGACTGTTTATCGTAAGTTTTTGCATAAAGTTGTGTTATCACCATTTTTTCAAAACCTTATATTTGGCTATACAACAGGTGCAGGTAGAGAAGGCTTGCCAAAATATAATTTAGAAAAATTCGTTGTAGCAATTCCCCCAATTAAAGAACAAAAAGAAATAGTATCTATCATTGAAAAGCTATTTGCTATTTGCGATCAGTTAGAAGAGCAAATCAATAGCTCAAAAGAAAATGTCGATATGCTTATGAAAACAGTGTTAAAAGAGGCTTTTGAGCATGGTGAGGGATAGGGTTTATCTTCCAGTTAACGCTGAAACAAATAAATATTTGTATGGAACTCCTCAGAATAAGCTTTTTCAGAATCAAGAAAGTTTGAGATATTTCTCAGAAGTTTTAATAAATAGTAAAGAGTTTCTTGAATTAGATAAGTACAATCAGATAACCGAGTTCTTTACTCCTACAATAGATATACTTGCTCAAGAGCTTGTTGATGAGTTTAAAGAGCGTGGACTTGATAATAAGGATAGGTTAGAAACCATATTAAATGACTTAAAGTATGCTAGAGAGATACTACAAAAAGAAGGTCTTGTTAGAGATACTAATATTGATTTTTATGAGAAAAGCCTTAGAAAATATACTTTAGGTAAAGAGACAAAAAATACAGAAATGGCTATAGCTCAAGCGAAAAATTTACTTAGAGAATATTTGCTTGAGGAACCTGAAATTATTAAACAAGTAATTTTAAAGTTAGCTTATAATATTGAAAATTTATCTATATTTATTGGAAGAAAACTCTATTGGAAAAAAGATATTGAAAACAGCGTAAAAGCAAATTATCAAATATTATTAAATCTTTTACAGAATAAAAATATATCTCAGAAAAATATAAATAACTTATTTAGAAAAATATGTGCATATCCTGAGTATTTCACGAACCCGCAAACTCAAGAGAAGAAATTTTATTGTAATTACCCTCATGGTATAGAGAAATCAAGTTTTGCTAGTGATGAGAATTATCAAGAAGCTGTAATCAATGCGGTAAATAACACTACTATACAAGAACGGTTTAATAAATTTTTGGAGATGTTGGAAGAAGAGAAAGATTTTTATTACATTTTTGATGTGTTTAACTTAAAGTTTGGTAGGGAGTCAGCTGGAGAAGTAAAATTTGGTGAAATAACCTACTACGATAAAGATAATGCTAAAGAAAAGTTTGACAAGCTAAATTATGATAATCGTAAAGAAAAGCTTGATAGTAAAATAAAAGTTAAAGCTTTAGTTCCATTTAGAGTAAAAACTTATTTTCCAGAAGTTTCTGCTCTACGAGCTAGAGATGCAGTTAAGACAAACTTATCTTTCTTAAAGTTAATGTACAATAGGCAACAGAAAGATAAAACTATATTTGAACCCTCAAATAAGAGTATTACTGTAAGCTATAGCTATGATATTTTAGATAGTGATTACTATAAAGTTGGAGGATATTGGACTATTGATGATAGTGATAATCCAATGGATAATAACCTTCTCCATGATAATTACTATGTAAAAGAAGAGATGAATACAAAATTGAATCAGTTTTTTAGTAGATTATTTGATAAGCAAATGAAGGATGAGCTATCATCTTCTGAAAAAATAGTTGTCCAAATTTATGAAAAGTTACAAAAATCTATAGAAGCTAAAAGCTATAGTGATATGTTATTTTATACATGGAATTGTTTAGAATTTATAGCAAGTAACATAGATAAGAGTAAAGATAAAATTGAGATTGTTAACGAGATTGTTTATACATTCGTTGAGTTATTATATTTACAGTCTCAAAGATATATTTATGATGAGAAATCTAGAAGAAAAGAATGTAAACAAATATCTAAAAAAATAGTGACATATGCCTACCTTTATCGTAATAAAATAGCACATAGCCACTTAGTTGAAAATCAGTTGATGATAGCTACTACAAAAGGTCTTCATATGGCTTTAAAAGAGTTCTTATCTCTAATCTTTCATAAAATTTCTAATGATATTGATCTGTTGATCAAAGATTTATATTTTTTAGTAAAAGGTGATATTGAAATGCACTCTCTATATATGAAACAGAAATATATAAAACATATACCATCCACCCCTAGCTAAAATAGCAGGGTGTTAATGCAAGCTGGTATATTTTTATTTCTTTTAGATATTCTCAAAATCTGTACTAAAACATCACAACAAAAACAATATTTTTGATTGAGTTTTAAGCTTATTTATTACTTTTGTCAAAGTAAGTAAATAATCAAGCAGATTTATCAAACTATCAAATAAACCCCAAAGGCTAGAGTTTCTCAATATCGTCCGCCCTTTATGCTTTTACAAGCATTACTGGGCGTTGGACAGAGCCGATATTTGATTAACTCTTCGCCGCTTCCCCAAAAAATTGGGGAATGCTCAGCCCACCGTCTGCGCTACGCTTGACCAACGAGTTTCACACGATGGACTAAAGCCGAGCAAAGCACCCTGTCGCAGGCTAAGGGCACAGTAACAAGTTTGCTAGTCTAAGTCCCTCCCGTTTCACTGGTAAAACCCGTTGGTCAACCCTATCGGGCCGACGGTGGGCAGTGCGTAATGCTTCGCATGATTTAATACTTAGAAGCGCTATTGTAAAAGATTTATATAGCCTCAGGGCTATCTAAATCAACTAGCGTTTCAGATGATAAAAAAATCAAAAATCATTGAGTAAGATAACTTGTAGTACTATACTGAAACGGATACATATAAAACAATTTTAGCATTTGGGTTATTTGCTCAATAACTTATAAGGGATTTTAATGTCAAAAGAAAAAACTGTCTTTATAACTAAAAGTGATAATAAAGTTTTAGCATCATCTGTCCATATTACAAATAAGGAATTAGATTCAAATATTGATCAGCTAGAAAACAAAGAAGACCAAATAAATAGTCTTTCAGCTAATGCTAGAGCTGGTGTGGATGGTAGTTATAAAGATAAGAATTTACCTGAAGGATTGCAAACATTATCAGTGATACCTAAATGGAGAAAAAACACTCCAAATAAAGATGAGAATGCTGATACTCTTGCTAAAATGGCTATAATTAATCGTTTGAGTTACAAAGATAGAATAGCAGTATTAGGAAGTCTTTTAGAGGTATATGATGAGGATAATATCGATCAGAAGTTTGATGCTAAACTTTGGTCAACACTGGTAAGTCAATTCAAAGTACACTCACAACGGACAGCAACAAGTAATATAAGTCAATTAGAGGCTAGTATAGCTAAGGTAGATCAAGCAAAAGATTGTGAAGACTTAGCTAAAGTAATTTCAGATAATAGCTTAGATATGGGACGCATCAATATATCAAAGTGTCAATTTGAAAATTCAAAACAGTTTGTAAAGCAAACTATAAATAGAAGAGTTACTGAGTTAAAAGAAGACTCTAGTGTAGTAGCCAGTATTCAAAATGAAAACTATATTACTAGCTTAATAAATAACGGATTGTCTTTAAAGAATGTTGATAAATTAAAATCTGGATATTTATATCTTTTTTTACAGACTGAATTAGAACAAGATAAGCAGGGAAATAGACCATATACAAAATTAAAGTTATATAGTGAGCATTATGTAACCTCCACAAAAGAAAGTTATTCATTTAAAGAAATAGATATTAGTGATTATGAAAATGTAGATGAAAGAGGATCAGCTGATACACCTAATTCATCTATAGAACTTCCAGTATGTTATTTGGATAAAAATAAGGAGCTACATAATGTAGATGTTCGAGTGTTATTTAGTCATAGTCAATTAAGTGGAGTTAGACTTAAAAAAATCTGTGATAAACAGCTAGAACATTTGAAAAAACTTAGCTCTAATGACCTTAAGAAGATATTTGTAGATAAATATAATGGTAATCTTGAAGTAGAAGGTACAAATAATGTTAATGGTACAAAAGGGCTATTAGTAACACAAGATGAATGGGATAAGGTAGATGTTTATCCTATTCGTAAATCTAAAGCAACCTTTAGTGGTATAACATCAAGTTGCGAAGTGAATTTGTTAGTAGATGATCCATTTGGGATGCTGCTAGAAAATAATGATTATATAAACCACCTTAATTCATTGATTAAAGAGCAACTAGACAATATACAAAATAGTGTAGAACTAAAATCAGCAGTGTTAGGGCATCAAATATTTTTTAATCCTAGAACACTTGGTATTGCAGATATTATTGATAATACTGGCGGTTCAGGTATGGAATATATTAAGAGTTATAAATCTGATAGTGATTTATATCAAGCATATACAAATGGTAGTTGGAACTCTTTAGCAGATAGAAAAAAAGAAGTAATAACGAGAGGGCAAGCTCAATTAGATGAGAAAAAGTTTAAGAAGGCTTTGAAGTACTACTATAGATCATTATTAAAAACACTAATTGAAAAAGCTCAAGAAAATGGTGTCAATTATTTAAAAGCATCACAGATGAAACTTAGATGGCAAGATCATTTTAGTAGAGGTGTAGTAGACTATCAATCAGCACATGGAGAATCATTAGCACTCTTTGTACCATTATGTAGTAATCCTAATGAATTAGACCAAGTATTAGAAAAAAATGTATTACCATTAGATATTATTAATATAAAAGGTAGCCCATCATATAAGGTTGCTGATACTTACCAGCAAGGTAGATTTTTTGGTGTTGAAACAACAGAGTATAGACTAGATGGTAGCTTTAATATCAAAAAAGTTATAAGAAGCTATGATGCTAATAATGGAAAAGCAAGTATTCCAACAATAACAGACTACCCAAATGATATAAAGAAACCTGCTGGCTTTGACTGGGTTAAAGAACATATCATTAGTAAAAGTGGCGATCTTCATGAAATGTTTTTCCCATCAGATGATGCAGATGAGTATGATTATAATAACTTTAAGAAAGATGAGAATGCAGATGGTAAATATAATCGTACATATATAGGTATTGGAGGTCTTGGGTTACAAGAATTATTAGATCAGAATGCTGATACAAGCAATAAAGTGATATTAGCAAAAAGAGATGTTGCGCAAGGCACATATACAGATAATATAAAAGAACAATTTCTTGAGAAATTATATAAAAGGATTGAAGAGGGTGATTTAATAATTCCTATTAGTAATTATTTAGATGGCTTTATGGCGATGTTAAGTAAATACTCAACCAAGTCATATAATGCTATTAATGAAAAATTATTAAAAATCACTTGTGATAGATTGCAATTACCTAGATCAGTAATTGGTTTCAAAAAGTCATCTTTTGAAGATAGTGTTGATTATAGATTACTAAAATATTTACATGAATCAGAAAGTGGTAATTATAGTAGTAGATTAAAACACAATTTATATATAAGTAATGACAAAGCAGTTGATAAAGAAAGATTTGTAAATGAATTAGAGGATAAATTAAGCCAACAGCAAACCCAAGAGCTAGCTCTAGCACGAAAGCTGTATGAGTCAGAAGGAACACAAACAATAAGTGTAGATAAAAGTTTATTAAGATCTTATAAAATAAATGCAACTGGATTGATAGTTTTTAATAGTATGATGACTATTATGGCGATTAGTGACTTTAAAGATAATTATGAGAAAGTTGCAAATGCTAAAGGTGATAGTGTTGATGATATTCTGACTAACACTATAGCGATTGCTAAATTGACAAAATCTTATGTAGAGTTAGTGCAGACATCAGCTAAAGCATTTAAAGAGATAAATGAAAGTCTAGTCAAAATATTTAGTGATGAGGCGATAATGGGTGTTGAAAGACATGCTAATGCTTCTGCAATCAAAAAACCAAGTTATAAATCAGCAGAGATAACACAAAACAACAATAAAGTTATAAAAGATTTAGATATTGAAGGTAAGCTAAAGAAGACAGCTATAGCTATAGCTTCATTGGAGGTTGTACAATCTGTATTTAGATTGTGGAACTCATATAATTATAATGATAAGGCAATGAAAGTTAGTAGCTGGTTAGATCTTGCAGCGGATGGTTTTTATGTTGCTTCTGCTATTCAGCAGGCTGTTAAAACTACCACTAAGCAAGAGGCTTTTGCTTTTGGTGCTAAAGCAGCTGAAGATCAAGCAGGTAGAAGAGGGACTGTTATGTTAGCAGAAAAAACTATAACTAGTATCGTAGGTAGAGCGGTATTAGCCTTTATTCCAGTACTTGATGTTTTATCGTTTATAGCATTTGCTTTTGAGATAGGTAGTTGGATAGCATCACTGTTTAAAAATAATCTATATGAGAGTTGGGCAAAGGGCTCTCAATTTGCAAAGGAGTAGTTGAAGATGAAATTTAAATATAAAATATCCATCTATTTTTTATTTGTCATAGTTTTTTCTAATAGTTATGCATCTATACATGATTGTATGAACTCTATGAAAAGCAAAGATTGGGATAATATAATAAAATATTGTCCAGAGTATTCAAGTAATAATGGAGATATAACAAAAGTTCTATCAGGAGCTTATGCTTATAAATATAATGGTCTTGAGGCACAAAAATACTTACAAATATATATAGATAAATTTGCTAATAATGATAAAGATACAGAATCAGTTGCTTTAGCTTTTATGAGTTTAGGAAACTACTACTATTTTGGTGAAGATGGAGCAAAAAAAGATATTAAAAAAGGACTTAAATATATAACTAAAGGAGCTGGGTTAGGTAATGATACAGCTCAGGAGCAATTGGCTACAGCTTATTTTAATGGAGACAATTTACCTGTTAATTATCCTTTAGCTTATATGTGGTACACAATATCAGCTAGTAATGGTAATCAAAAAGCAATAGATAATTATTTTGCTCAACATATGACATCTTATACTCAACAGGCTCCATATTGCGTAGCGCTTGGAGACCATCTTGTTGCAAAAGCTTACTTGGATGGCGAAGCAGGGTTACCAGTAAGTGACAACCAAGCTAAAAAGTATCTAATCCAAGCGATCGAGCTATATAAAGAAGCTAAAAAGCCTAGTGAAGATGAACTTAAGTATTGCCCTCCACAAAAAGACTTGGATTTAGCAAGTGCTGAGAAGTTGTTGGCTAGTTTGAAATAGGTGATTATAAAAGATACTATGACATCAGACACTACAGAAATAATAGGAACTTTTGCTGGTCGTGCTGTATTAGCCTTTATTCCAGTATTTGATGTTTTATCATTTATAGCATTTGCATTTGAGATAGGTAGTTGGATAGCTTCATTATTTAAAGATAATTTATATGAAAGCTGGGCAAAAGGTTCTCAATTTGCTAAAGATTAATAGATTTTTTAAAAGGATATTCTATGAAAAGATTAATAACATTGACTATTTTACTATTAATGTCGATAAGTGCTTTTGCAAGTATGGAAGATTGTGTAAATGCAATAAGACAAGATAATTGGGATGATGGAATAAAATACTGTAAACCCTTAGCGGATGAAAATAACAAAGATGCCATAGGTCTAGTTGCAAGAGCTTATACTGAACTCGAAGATGGTATTCAAGCCCAAAAGTACTTTCAAATTTATGCTGATAAATATGGTAAGACTGAAAATAATCTAGTATTGCTTGGCGGAGTTTATGCTAGCTTAGGAAATGCTTATTATTTTGGAGCGTATGGAGCAAAGAAAGATATTAAAAAAGGACTTGAGTATATAATTAAAGGGGCTCAATTGGGTAACTCAATTGGGTAACTCAATTGCTCAAGAGCAATTGGGTAATTTTTATCTTGCTGAAGGAGAATATCCTGCCCAAAATATGGCTATATCTTACAAATGGTTTGAGATAGCTAGTATAAATGGAAATCAAAAAGCTAAACAAAGTTATATACTTACTCATTTAAGTGATATGAAAAAACAAGCTGGATATTGCTTAGCAATGGGACAGCAATTAGTAGCAGAATCATATATAAATGGCGATGCAGGGTTACCAGTAAGTGACAACCAAGCTAAAAACTATTTGATACAATCTATAGAACTATATAAAGAAAACAAAGAACCAAGTAAAGAAGTTTTAAAACATTGTCCACCACAAAAAGGCTTGGATTTAGTAAGTGCTGAGAAGTTGTTAGAAAAAATTAGTTAAAGGTATGGGGAAGTATGTCAGATCATAAGAAATTTGCTAGTAAAAATGATGAGTATGCAGCGTTACTTGGTTTATTTTCATCTCCTGTTGTGGATATAGAAAATAATGAAGATACAAATTGCTTTAATGTAGTGATAAAAGCACCACAAGGTATAGATTCAGCGGATGACTTAGATAAAGATATTTTCGTAATTTCTTCAATGAAAGTTAGCTCCATATTTTTGCCAAAAGAGTTAAGAGATGACTCATCGGGAGAAACATATGAAGGTGAGCAAGAAGTATTAATAGCATATAAAATTGATAATGTTAAGTTCGAAGCTCTCTATAATTCTTATGACAAACTTAGTGGTTTGAAATGTGAAATTACAGAAAATACATTTAAAGATAATATAAGAAATTTAGTATATGCAGGAGTATATTTAACTACTCGAGCAACTGAACAACAGTTTCCAGATAGAGATACAAAAGAGGTTGTGACAGAGATCTTTGATCAACATTTGCCAATATTTGAAAGCTTCTCAGATATGAATGAAATGTTTGGTCTTTATGTAAGAGCTAGGCTAAGAGGTGAATTTGACATAAAAGGAGGTAAATATACATACTTTTTACCAAATGATAAGTTATCAGAAGTAACCCAAGACATACCTAAAAATGATACTGGTCATGATTTTCTGTTAAATAGTAATAATACATATGCTAGTAAAACATTAATGACAAAAATATTCACAAAATTACCGAAAAACACACCGGAAGATTTATATAAAGCTTTAGATGTGAATAACATTGATTATCATTCTAGAGGTAGATTCGCAAGAAATATAAAAGCAGCTATTGCTGAAGAGAAAAAGATTTATGATGGTAATAGTAAGTAAAAAGCTTTTAAAAAATTTATGATTTGTTACCTATTTGTTACCTAAAAGTTTTTTATCATTTTTGCTTTTATAAGTAACTAATATGCTGAAATTATTGAAAATAAAGGGAAAACTTGTGGTAGCTATGAGTGGACTTGAACCACCGACCCCAGCATTATGAATGCTGTGCTCTAACCAACTGAGCTACATAGCCACAAAAGATGATTGATATTATATGTAATTTAGTTAAATTGTCAATATTAATTCATATCGATGTTAAAAAAAATATTACTGATGTTTTATTACTTGCTAAATATATTAGTTTTGTAGTACGATATAAACCAAGTATACACAGGGTTTACCCTATATAACTATTAATAAAATAAGAAATGTCTGAAGGTAGAAATAAATTAAACGATTTTTCATTGTTACAATCATTGTTAGGTGGGTCATCTAAGATAGAAGAGAAGACTTCTAGAATGAAGCAAGCTAGAGATAAGAATATCTCTAAGAGTAAAAATACTCCTAAAGCTCCTGCTAAGAAAGTAGAAGATAGAGATACCTCTTTTATACGTATTCCACAATATGGTCATAGGATAAACAACAAGACAGTAAATGAGCTACAGAATCCTCAATTAGAAGATGCTCAAGAAATTGTAGTTACTGTTGATGTTGAAAAAGAAAGACAAAAAGAAGAAGCTAAGCTCTTTAAGTGGTTATGCCACCGTTTTCCAAAATGTTTTGATCCGATCAATAAAAAGCCACTAAAAATTGGTATAAGCGAAGAAATTGAAATAATTTATCAAAATGAGCATTTCGCTCCGGTAGATAAAATGGTTCTTAGAAATGTATTGCGCCGATATGTTGGTGATACACGCTATCATAGAGCTGTTTTTGAGCTTAAACAGAGATTTAATCTACAAGGTCAACCCGTTGAGGATTATGCTCCTGAGCATGTTGAGTACTCTAAAAAACGTCTTGATGAGATTGCTGAGAAAGCTGAGTTTAGAGCAAAAGGTTTGACTATGAAAGATTATTATGAATACAAAAAGCAGCAGCAAGAAGAAAAAGTAGATACAGAAGAGTAAATTCTTAAATCATTTTAAATCACCGTAAATTATTGCCTCTTTTGTCTTTTAAGTTTATTCTTTTACGTATGAATTACTAATTTATATTATGTTGTGAATTCAAAAATAAATAAAATTTTCTCTAAAAATTTTTTAATAGTTTCGGTTTTATCGGTATTTTTTGTGCTACTAACCAGTTGTGCAACTGATGATGGCTATCAAGGTCAACCGCTTCCTGTCATAAAGCATGGTTATTCAAAGAAAAAACAGATGGCTTATAATATATACGGCTTTAAGTTCGAAAATACACCTAGAGGTATTTACAATATTCTTGACAAAAAGCCTACTCAGTTTTTGGTTAACGTATATATTGGCGATAATTATGGCTGTAAGTTTATTTATACTATGAATAAAGATGGCAAAAAAGAAGAGATTAGCAAAACTAGTTCTTTTGAGTCATACTTGTCAGGTAGTAATGAGTTACTGAAGCTTGAATGTAAGGGTGAAGATTCTAATATTGATTATAAGATTGTTGTCTATGCTAATAATACTGAGTACGACAAAATAGGGAATCTGTCTTATTTGGTTGCTTCTGGAGGACTCTAGCTCTACTTTCTCCAAAAATCTGGCATGAATAATACTAAAATAGTAAATATCTCAAGACGTCCTGCAATCATTGCAAAATCACATATCCATAGAGCTTCTTTGGGCAGGTTTTTGAAATTAGAGCCTATTTCTCCTAAACCTGGACCGACATTTGATAGCGTAGTTGCGATAGTGGAGAATGCTGTAGTGACGTCTAGACCGCAACCTAATAAAGCTAACCAGCCACCAGCAAAGATGATAATATAGACGGAAATAAATCCTGATACTCTATTTAGAGCTTGCTCAGAGATATGGATGTCACCAAGCTTAACAGTAAATACTCCTTGAGGGTGAATTACTCTTTTAGCTTCTAGGATAGCTTTTTCCTTAAAAAGAATTGCACGAATCATCTTCAAGCCACCGGCGGTTGAGCCACCACAACCACCAATTATTCCAATAAACATTAGCATTATTGGTAAGAAGCTAGGCCATAAGTAGTAGTTTGTATCAGAAACAAAACCAGCACTAGAGGATATTGATATCACTTGAAAAATACTATTTGTGACTATGCTAAAAACATTAGACAAGTCATCAGTGTGAGCAATCATTGTTATACATACTATAAAAGACGCAAAAAATATAAAATAAAAATATGCTTTAAATTCAACATTTTTGAAATAGTGACTTATTTTGAATTTCGATAAAGCTATATAGTGAGCTTTGAAACTAGTAGCTCCCAAGAAAAGAAAGATTCCACAAACTAGAATCATTCCAAAAGGCTTATCAGCCATACTTGAGTCAGATGGAGCAAATCCTCCTGTAGATACAGTTGAGAATGTGTAGCATATAGCATTAAAGGGATCTACGCCAACTAATAAATAAGAAATAAAGCATAGGAATGTTAGCAATAGATATACTAGCCATAGAGCTTTGGCAGTACTTGAAATTTTTGGAGCGATTTTGTCATCTTTCCATTGTCCTGATATTTCAGCTTTATATAGCTGCATGCCACCTACACCTAAAAGTGGTAAGATGGCAACTGACAAAACGATAATCCCCATACCGCCAAAAAATTCAGTTTGTTGACGATAAAATAGTATACTGTGTGGTAGTTTGTCTAGTCCTTCAATTACCGTACCACCAGTGGTTGTAAAGCCAGAGACTGATTCAAATACAGCATCAGTGAATGAGAGGTTTAAGCCTGGAAATGACATATAAGGAATAGCACCAAATACAGTCACAAACATCCAAACTAAAGTTACTATCAAAAACCCATCTCTATTCGAAAGTTTTTTTTGGGTGTTCCTGGAGATAAACCATAAAAAGAAGCCACATGAAAAGGTCACAGCAAAGCTTAAAATATAAGGATAGGCATTTTTTTCGGCATATATGTAGTCAACTAATAATGGACTAAGCATAGTGATGCTTAAAAACATTAAGAATATACCAATTATCTTTGGTTTTTGACTCAACATAATTTGCTAATACTTAAAAGCTTAATGTTTTGTATATGACTTTGATGTTTAGTTTAGTATAATTATACACAAGCTACAAGATAATTTATATTTAGTATTTTAGGAGAAGTCGTAGTATGATGAAGCTTATATTGCGTTTGGCTCACTTGTTCGATAACAAAAAAGATAGAGCCTATGTGAGTGAAATAGACCAGTTTTTACAGGAATTCGATAAAGCTAACCCACAGAAGTCGGAATCACAAAAAAAAGAAATATTAAAGCACAGAAATATCTACAAAAGAGAAGCTAAGCCTAAGACAGATTTTCTTGATGGTTAGTTCTTTTATAAAAGCAACTTAATATATTCTTAGTTAGTTCTACTTTTACAATCAGCTTTTATTAGTATCCCAAATATAATACACTTATGGTACATTTGTGTACCTTTTTTGATTATTAGTAAGTTATGAAAAAGAATTATTTTATTATCGCTACTATATCGGTTTTTATAGTTGCATTTTTTTTGCTTCTAAATTATCTGCAACCAATGAGAGCAGATGATTTTGGTAGAGCTAATACGGATACCCTGGCAAAGGGTTTAATAATTATGGTTCACTCTATTCAGGCTGATTATTTTACTTGGACAGGCAGAGTTTCTGCTCAGGCTTTAATCTACTTTCTGATGAGTAAAACATATATAACTTTGTCACTATTTATAGTCAATGTGGTTAATTCGATAGCATTTTATATATTCATGTTGCTGACCTTCAAAATAGTCACTTATGATCGAGGTAGAATATTATCTAAAGATTTTGTTATATATAGTTTTTTCTTTGTTTTTGTCTTTTATCAAACAGGGTTTATGGCAAATATTCTATGGAAAACAGGGGCTATTCAATACTTTTGGGGATTGACACTACTTACAGTTTTATACTATTTCTCTATAGTCAAAAATAAAAACAGTATGTTACTTGGCTTATTTATTGGCTCGATTATTGGTTTATATAATGAGATATTTGTATGTGTCAGTATTTTACTTTGTCTGGCATACTTTTTTGAAAGAGTGCTTACAAAGAAAGTTATAAACGATACGCTTGTTGCTTTTTTTGTGGCGTGTGGAGTCGGAGGGGTTGTATTAATAACAGCACCTGGTAACTATGCAAGGCTAGATCACTTATCATCGGGAGTTCAGTCATCACTATTGCAAAATGTTACTCGCTTGATAAGTGAGCTTATATTTACGCCACAGTATACGCTTATACTGTTGATTATGATTGTGATCTTTTTAATGTTTGTTTATACAAATAAAAACTTCAAAAAAATATCAGTGGCTATATATTCTACAGCGCTTATATTATCTCTCTTTGTATTGGTGCCTGTGGCAAAGTCATACGATCTAAATCAAAGAGTATTACTTATTTATTATGCGATATTTTTTATGGCTGCTTATATGCAAATTTACAGTCATAGTGGCTTATTTGCTACTCAATTATATGCAACACTCAAAAAGCTAAGTCCAATATTTGTGTTATTGTTGATAGTACAGTTATATTTAATATTTAGTATGAGCTTATTCTTTTATGATTTTGAGCAAAAGCGTGATGTTTTAGTAGAACAATATCAACATTCGGGAGTTACTGATCCAACATTACCGTGTATAGTTGATTATATATCACCAACTGTTTTTATTGATGATATTACACCTAATAAAGATCTTTATAATAATCAAGCTTATGCTGATTTTTATGGTTTTAAAAGTGTCGCTTGTAAGACTGTTGGTTAACTAAAAGTAGGATATGAAATAATGTTAAATAAAAGTTTTTTTATAAAAATATTGCTGCTGATTGTTTTTGTTATAACTTTTTTTATTGGTGTTGCAATTTATAGTTATGTGTTTGCTAGAGTGCAAAATTCAACAATATTTTTTAAAATTTTAGATGTTATAAGAGTGCATAGTTTGACTCAGGTAGTATCTTTTGTATGGATTACTTCATTGCCGGTGTTGCTAGCTGCTTACTACTATTTTTTCTTTAGAGTGATTTTTAAGAAGTATATAAAATAAAACTATCAATCTTTAGTTTCATCAATTACATCAGTATCTTTAGGGATGTCAAAATCAAATTTAGTATTATCTATGTCAATATCGGTTTTCACATCTGAGAAAGAGATTTTGGTAAATTGATTCAAAGATGTAGATATAGCTAGGTATTCAAGATTTTCATTATTAGAGAATTTAATTTGTATACTATCAATCATTTGATCATTCTTGGGTTTTAGTAGGTATGTGTTCTTGTCGAGCTCTTTAACAGTAAATAGTTTATTTATATTGTCAGTGTTTTTAGAAAGCAAAATAAGATAAGGGAATTGAGCTATATTATTAGATACTTTCTTTATGATAACCTGTTCTAAGTCGCCATCATATATCCAAAGCTTTGATCCATTTGAGATGATTTCTTGATTATTAGGAGAAGTAGTTATCCACCTGAAGAACTTAGGCTTTTTTAAACTCATGTGGCCTTTTGAGCTAATATTATTGCTAGCTCTTCCACCATTAATGAGTTTTTGATCAAAGCTTGCAGTCATTGAGTGAATGTTTTTGATTTTATTTATAAGATCATCACTAGCATTAGCAAAACTATAGTTGATGCTAAATATAAGAGTTAGGAGTAAAGCTATTTTTTTCATTTAAGAATCTCTTTTAATTAGAACTTCGCGCATACCATTTTGATTCATTTCAGAAACAATACCGTTTTCTTCCATTTCTTCCATCAGCCTTGCAGAACGGTTATAACCTATCTTTAATTTGCGTTGGACAGCAGATATAGAAGCTTTTTGTGTCTTGATAACAATTTCTACAGCCTCATTATATAGTGGATCTTCGCTGTCTCCGCTACCATTGCTAGAGCCACCACTACCATTATCAGCATCCTCAGAGGCTTCTAAAATATCTTGTACATAGTCAGGCTCGCCATACTCCTTCCATGATTCTACTACTCTATGTACTTCATTATCATCAACAAAAGCACCATGAATACGCATAGGGGCTCCAAAGCCGGGCTTTAAATAGAGCATATCACCTTGTCCAAGAAGTTGCTCAGCACCTTGCTGGTCAAGGATTGTTCTAGAGTCAATCCTTGAAGATACTTGGAATGACATCCTTGTTGGAATGTTTGCTTTGATTAATCCTGTTACAACATCAACTGAAGGTCTTTGAGTTGCTAAAATGATATGGATACCTGCAGCACGAGCTTTCTGCGCAAGTCTTGCAATTAGCTCCTCAACTTTCTTACCGACAACCATAATCATATCGGCAAATTCATCTGCAACAACTACAATGTATGGCATTTTTGTAAGAGTTGGAGCCTCGTGAGCTCTTTCTGGATTCATTTTGATGAACATTGTATCTTTGAGAGGTCTGCCAGCTTTTTCTGCCTGCTCAATTTTATCATTAAGTAATGCGATATTTCTAACTCCAGCAGCAGACATTAGCGCATAGCGACGCTCCATCTCTTTAACACACCAACGCAAAGAGTTAGCAGCTTCTGTCATATCTGTAACAACTGGTGTTAGTAGGTGAGGTATGCCATCATAGATAGAAAGCTCAAGCATCTTAGGATCAATCATAATAAATTTAAGCTCATCAGGGCTACATTTGTATAGCATACTGAGAATCATCGCATTAACACCAACAGACTTACCAGATCCTGTTGTACCAGCTACTAGTAAATGAGGCATTTTAGCAAGTTCAGCAAAAGTTGGCTTACCGGATATATCGACACCTATTCCCATTAAGGTAGGGGCTTTTGACTTCATGAATTCAGGTGAGGCAAGTACTTCTTTGATGCGTACCATCTGTCTAGTTGGATTTGGTAATTCTAAACCTACATAAGGCTTACCTGGTATAACCTCTACAACTCTAACAGCTGTAGTTGATAAGGCTCTAGCTAAGTCTTGAGCAATATTGGTAAGTTTGCTAACTTTTGTACCTCTTGCTAAATCTATCTCGTATCTGGTAATTACAGGACCAGGATAAGCGGCGACTACCTTAGCATTTATGTTAAAGTCATTTAATGTTTGCTCTAGTAAAGATGATGTTTCATTAAGCTGTGTCTGTGAAATAACAGTCTGTTTTGGCTCGGGTTCTGTAAGTAGATCCAGTGATGGTAAACTAGACTTTTTTAGAGGCTTGGTAACAGTTTGAGTGCGTGTAATTTCTCTTAGATCTTCTTTAGTCATTCTATTTGAGGGGGAAGACTCCTCAGCTTTGACGTCATCAAAATCGATATCAAGGTCCAAGATAGGTTCTTGTTCTATTGAAGCTGTTTTATTCAAATCTTTTTTAGGATCTTTGAATGAAAGTTCGTTATCAATATCTGTGTTTTCTAGAACTTCACGGAAAGTATCATTCTTTTTTGGAGAATTATCCTTTTTTATATCAACAGATAATTCATTTGAATTATTTTTTTCAAGGTTTTTTGTTGAGTTTGTTTTTCCTTCGAATGCGTCAAAATCATTTATGTCAGGTATATCTTTATCATTTTTAGGTTTAGCTTTTGATAAGTAGTTCAAGGCTCTGCCCAAAAACATAGCTATGTTTTTGAATATATAAATCCATGTTGTGCCTGAATATAGTATTAAACCAACAAATAGTGATATTAGTAATGTAAATGTCCCACCTACGGAACCTAAATATTTTATAACAAATTTTGCTGTTTCATATCCTAAGATTCCTCCTGAACGTTGAGGTACCCAGTAGTTAAAAAAATTAAGATAAAGTTCAGATAATCCACAACAAGAGAGTATAAATGTAATGATTCCAACTGTTTTGATCGTGAACATCAAGTAGCTGAGGCTTTCTTGTTTTCTTTTTAGCAGAAGAATCCTAACAAAATCGATAAGCAGAAAAGGTAGAATGAAGCCAATAATTCCAAAAATTGCGAGTATAAAACTAGATATGTAAGCTCCGACAGGACCTGCATAGTTCTTGATTGTAGTTTCAGAAGAAATACTGCTCCAGCCTGGATCATTTATATTAAAGCTAAATAGTGCTATGAATAGATATACTATTATCGCGGTTAATATAACTATGAGAGTTATCTTAAGCCTACCTACCGCATGATTTGTTTTGTTTATATTGTTGTCAGCCATGATTTTGTAAAATGTTTAAAAATTAATGATAAAAACCAATTCATAATTCTAACAAAAAAAACTCTAAAAATGTTAGACTATACTACTAATTTATCAAGCATAAGTATTAAAGGGACAAGATTTGGCTAGATTTCATATCGTATTGGGTTTTATAGTTTGCTTTTTTGCGTGGGTATTTTTTTTAATATTTCCACATCTTGACATACAAATAGCAGGCTATTTTTATGATTCATCTATGCACCAATTTATGGGTGGTTATGATGGTTTTTTGGGTTTTCTTCACTGGTTTGCGAGATTTTTTCCAATATTTTTTTCTATAGCTGTTATTTTATTTTTGTTGGGGTCCCTTTTCATAGATAAGTTTAAGATTAAGGCTAGAAAGGCTATATTCTTTGTGGCTGTCTGCTTATGGATTGGACCAGGTTTGGTTGTCAATTATGTATTTAAGGATCACTGGGGTAGACCTAGACCAGTTATGGTTCAGGAATTCAGTGGTGATAAGGTCTTTCAACCCCCGTTTGTGATATCATCACAGTGTGATAAGAACTGCTCTTTTGTGTGTGGTGATGCTTCAATGGGCTTTTGGATATTTGCATTTATGCCACTGGTTGCTACACGTAGAAAAAAAGCCATAGTATTTACTGCTGCAATATTAGCCGGAGGTGGTCTAGGGTTGATGAGAATAGCACAAGGAGGCCATTTCTTTAGTGATGTGGTGTTCTGTGGAGTATTCGTTTATATATGTACATGGGTTGTTTATGCAATTATGTACCGGAAAAATAACGTTGATTTATAGGTTATAAACATACATAATTGAAGATTGAAGATATTGGTTGGAGCAGTATTATGGATTTAGGTTTTATTTTTATGGCAGAGGTTTGGAATATATAGAGAAGCATTGTTTTATCTCTAACTTTCTAACTATTTAATCGCTCTAAAAAAATCTTAAATTTCCTAGATACCGACCTAATTGTAAAGAGTAGCTTATTAATTTGCCTCTTTGATTTTTTAATATTGCCTATGGGAGAGAAAAATAATAGATGTCACAAAAGCTTAAACGTGGATTACATACTCGTCATATGTCAATGATAGCCTTGGGCGGCTGTATAGGGACAGGTTTATTTGTAGCACTTGGTGGGGCCATAGCCGATGCAGGGCCTGGAGGTACTGTTTTAGCGTATGTCATAATTGCAATAATGGTATATTTTTTAATGGCTAGTCTTGGTGAGATGGCAGCTCATAGTCCTGTTAGTGGAACATTTTGTGAGTATGCAACTCGCTATGTTGATCCTGCTTTGGGTTTCAGTACAGGTTGGAGTTATTGGTTTAATTGGGCGATAACCGTGGCAACTGAAGTAATTGCAGCTGCGATAATTATGCAGTACTGGTTTCCAGGAAGCTCTATATTATTATGGAGTGCATTTTTCTTTGTGCTCGTATTCGCTTTGAATATATTCTCAGTGAAAGTGTACGGTGAGGTTGAGTATTGGTTATCATTTATCAAAGTTTCAACAGTTATTATATTTATTATAGTTGGTTTCTTATCGATTCTTGGTATGGTTGGAAATCATGGCAGTGTAGGTTTTGAAAATTGGCGTATAGGCGATGCACCATTTCATAATGGCTGGTGGGGATTTATCTCTGTATTTATGATTGCCGGATTTTCATTTCAAGGGAGTGAACTTATAGGTGTGACAGCTGGTGAAGCTAAAGATCCTGATACGTCTATTCCTAAAGCTATTAAACAAACTTTTTGGCGTTTGTTTATATTTTATATATTAGCAGTAGTGATAATTAGTTTCTTGATTCCATATAATAATCCTTCTTTGATACAGTCTAGTGCTGGAGATGATGTCTCGGTTAGTCCATTTACAATGGTTTTTGAGAGCGTTGGCTTAAGCTCAGCAGCTACTATTATGAATGTGATTATTCTTACTGCGATAATATCAGCATGTAATGCTAGTATGTATAGTGCGACTAGGGTCTTATGGCATTTGGGTAAGATTAAGCAAGCCCCTCAGTTTTTTGCAACTACTAATTCAAAAGGCACGCCAATAATTGCTCTTTTAATTACAGCTTTAATTGGTAGTTCGTTCTTTTTTGTATCATTTGTCGGAAGTGGGAAAATATTTACATGGTTAGTTAATGTATCAAGCTTAGCTGGTTTTATAGCTTGGTTCACAATTGCCTTGAGCCACTATCGCTTTAGAAGAGCATATATTAAACAAGGTAAGAGCTTGAATGATTTACCATTTGTTGCGAAGTTCTTCCCTTGGGCTCCGATTATTGCATTAATTTTGGTTTCTATCGTAATAGTTGGTCAAGGAGCAACTATGCTGACTATGGAGGGTAGAAGTTGGTCTAGTGTTATAATTGAGTTTCTATCAACTTATGTAGGTTTCTTTGCATTTGTGATACTATATTTTGCATATAAAATAATCAAAAAAACAAAACTAATAAAACTTGAGGATTGTGATCTTTCAAGGGAGTCGTAGTTGTAGCATTATGAACACTTTTTTTATTCAAGGCAGGACTGGCCGGATTGAAGCAGTCTATGATAAAGTCAAAGGTGCTAATCAAGAAATTGTCGCAGTTATATGTCACCCTCATCCGCTATATCAAGGCAGTATGCACAATAAGGTTGTGACAACTCTTTCTAGAGCTATGAAGACATTAAATATTGAGTCATATAGATTTAATTATAGAGGTGTTGGAGATAGTCAAGGAGAGTATGGAGAGGGGGTTGGTGAACTGGAAGATCTTCTTTCTGTCTGTAAATGGATTAAGGAAAATACTTCTTTCAAAAAAATCATATTGTGTGGTTTTTCATTTGGTGGAGCTATAGCTTATATGGGTTTGAATAAACTTGATAATGTTGTGGGTCTAGTAACCATAGCGCCAGCTGTTGACAGGTTTGATTTGACTAAGTTTGGTGAGCCTAATAACATTCCTTGGCTTGTTGTACAGGGAATAGATGATGATACCGTAAATCCTAATTCTGTGTTTGATTTTACTCTTAAAACAGTTAAATCAGATTTAACATTAGTTAAAATGAATGAGGTTGGACATTTTTTTCATGGTAAGCTTATACAGTTGAAAGATGAGGTAGAAAAATTTTTAATACCAACCGTAGATGAACTATAAAACAAAAAAGGACCAAAGCAAATGAATAGAAATGTAGCACTAGAAGCAGTAAGAGTCACTGAGCTAGCAGCTTTAGCATCATGGAGTCAGATGGGTAGAGGCGATAAAATTGCTGCAGACCAAGCAGCTGTTGATGCGATGAGAAAGGCATTAAATGAAGTAGCTATTGACGGAACTGTTGTTATTGGAGAAGGTGAATTAGACGAAGCTCCTATGCTATATATTGGAGAAAAGGTTGGAGCAGGTGGCTGTGAGGTTGATATAGCTTTAGATCCACTAGAAGGTACAACTATAACATCTAAAGGTGGCCCAAATGCGCTTACAGTTTTAGCTGTGGCAGATAAAGGAGGTTTTTTAAATGCTCCTGATGTATACATGCAAAAAATTGCTGTTGGTGGTATTGATGCACCTAAAGGTATAGTAGATTTGGATGACTCAGTTACTGAGAACCTAAGAAGGGTTGCTGAGTTTAAGGGTGTGCATATGTCTGCGCTAGTTGTTTGTACTATGGATAGGCCTCGTCATGAACATATTATCAAAGAAGCACGTGAGTGTGGTGCTAGAGTTGTGCTTATTGATGATGGTGATGTATCAGGAGTTATTTCTACAGCTACAGAAGGATCAGGTATTGACGTATTTATTGGTACTGGTGGAGCTCCTGAAGGTGTTCTTTCAGCTGCAGCTCTTAAATGTCTTGGTGGTCAAATGCAAGCTAGGCTGGAATTTCATAGTGATGAAGAAGTTCAGAGAGCGCATAGGTTAGGCGTTACAGATCTTGATAAAAAGTACGATATTGATGATTTAGCATCAGGAGATATAGTTTTTGCTGCTACAGGTGTTACAGATGGTAATATGCTTAGAGGCGTGAAGAGAGTTAATAGTACTCGTAGAGGGTCTTATGCAGTTACTCATAGTGTGGTTATGCGTTCAACAACTAAGACTGTAAGACATATCACAGCAGAGCATAGCTTTGATTTTAAGGATGGTGTTGAGAAGTTTATGTCTTAAACTTACTTCAAACTCCCATTATTCTATTTTATACTTATTCAATATATAAATCTCTATATTATTAAGCTTGCATAGTAAACTTTAAAATGACTTTTGAAAATGTTAAGTTTATAGGATGTATTTTTTAAATAGTCACTAGAAAATGAGTCAAAATAGTATACTTTGGGTTACATTCATAATATATATTCTAATTATATTTAGTATAGGAATATATTCATATTTTCAAACAAAAAAAGTTTCGGATTATATGTTGGGTGGGCGGTCTTTGAGTGCTCCAATAGCAGCGTTAGGTGCTGGCGCATCTGATATGGGATCTTGGTTGTTATTAGCTTTGCCGGGAGCATTTATGGCTTCGGGGTTTAACCAGATATGGTTGCCATTAGGTTTAACATTAGGGGCCTTCGTTAACTGGGGAGTTATCGCTAGGAGATTGCGTATTTACACGGAAATTGCCAAAGATTCGATAACAATTCCTGCATATTTTGAAAATAGGTTTCATGATAATAAAGGAGTAATAAGATCGTTAACAGCCATAGTAGTAGTTATCTTTTTTACGATATACACAGGCGCTGGATTTGTATCAGGTGGTATTTTGTTTAGCTCAATGTTTGGTATTTCTTATCATGAAGCTTTGCTACTAACGGCAACAATTATATTTATTTATACATGTGTGGGTGGTTTTTTAGCTATATCTTGGATTGATTTTTTCCAAGGAACTTTAATGCTTCTGGCATTATTGGTTGTACCAGCTGTAGTCTATTTCAATTTAGGTAGTGTGAATATTATAGATAATTTATCAAATATAAAAATTCAGGGTTTTTATGATGTTACTTCAGGAGTGCCTTTGATTACTATAGTATCGTTACTTGCGTGGGGATTGGGATATTTTGGTCAGCCACATATAATTGTGCGTTTTATGGCAATAAAAGATCCAAATAAGACTTCACAAGCAATGTGGATTTGTATGATATGGATGATTTTAGCATTGATAGGAGCAGCTTGTGTAGGTATTCTTGGAGCTGCCTATTATAGTGATGGCTTGACTAATCCGGAATCTGTATTCTTAAAACTGTCGGCAGTATTTTTTAACCCTTGGGTGGAAGGAATCTTGCTTGCTGCAGTTTTATCAGCGGTGATGAGTACGTCATCAGCGCAATTGTTATCATTATCAAGTGCTTTCTCTGTTGATGTGTATGCCAAGTTTCTTAGGAAGAATGCTTCCCATAAAGAACTTCTTAATATTAGCCGCTTGGTAGTGTTATTGGTGACAGTTTTTGCGATTATACTATCGTATAATCCAGAGACAAGTATTTTAAAGTTAGTAGGTTATGCATGGGCTGGACTTGGTAGCTCATTTGGTTCTGTGGTGATTTTTTCACTATTTTGGTCTAGGATGAATAAAAAAGGCGCCATTGCAGGGGTTCTAGTAGGATCGCTGACTGTTTTGATTTGGCCATTGTTTAGTGATTTAGGTGGATGGTTTAAAGTTTATGCTATGGTTCCAGGATTTACTTTAAGTAGTATATGTATAGTATTGGTTAGCTTACTAACATCTAAGCCTGAAGAATCTGTGCAGTTAGAATATCAAAAATATAAACAATCATTATAATTACTTATTGTGAGAGTTACTTTTTTCAAGTAAAATTCTCATCATTTGAATTCTGTAATTTTTTATGAAAAAACTGTTATCATCTATAACAGCCTTGCTAGTTTTTTATGGTCTTTCTCAAGCTGGTGAAGATCTTGCAAGTATAGCTTTGTTGTCCTTACTGTGTTGTTTTGTTATTTATCTTTTTGTAACATCTAAATCTCGCAGTTTGAATTTTGTAACTATAGTATACGTATGCTTGAGCTTTGTTTTTGTTACATTTGTGACAAAAGCTATATTGAATGTTGATTATGGTTCTCATCCTTTCATATCCATCTTGATATTGTGTATTTTATTGCCTACCTTTTTTTTACTCGGGTATAGAATTATTTTGAGTATCCATTGCTTTATTGATAGTCTTTTTGGTAGAAGCACGAGTTATGAGGGAATTGAGCAAGAATTAGGATGCTCCGTAGTTATAACTACTCGTAATGAACCTTTTGAAGTTTGTAAGTTAACTTTTGATTCGGCGTATCAGCTTGATTATCCTACTGATAAATTTGAGATAATAATTGTTGATAACAGTGACTTAGATCATCCAGACTTCTTAAAATGGCAAGACTATGTTAGTAAACATAATATGAAAGGTGACGTTAGCTGTAAATTTATCCATAGAAAAGGCACAGAGGGATTTAAGCCACGCAATCTTGATATTGCCATGGAGCATATTTGCTATGACTATGTTTTATTTTTAGATGCTGACTCAACGTTACCTAAAAGTACATTAAAAGTCGGGTTACCAGAGTTCAAAAAAGACGCTAAGCTTGGTTTTGTTAGCTTTTTGATAGAAAGTACTAACTATAGCACTAATTTAGTTACAAAAGTGGCCAGTATTTTCCAAAATACAATTCGCTATTTTAACGAGTTCGTAGGTAAATATGGATATTGTAACTATCAAGGGCATAATGGTATTTGGAGTAAGCAAGCTCTGATGGCGACATCTAAATGGGAAGAGTACTATAGATCTCAAGTGATGGTAACAGAAGATATTGCTGCTGGATTTAGATGTTATGAAGCAGGGTTCAATAGTAAGCCGATATTTCTTAAAACAGGTGAATGGGTTCCTACATCTCTCAAAGAATTTGAGAAAATGTGGTTAAGGTGGTCTTTTGGTGGTATGCAAGTTATGCATAAGTATATGTCAAAGATAATAAGCTCCTCAAATCTGAATTTTAGAGTTAAGCTTGATATGTTGTATTTACTTTTTAAGGTTGTAGCTTCAGGTTTTCCAATATTTGCATTATTATTAGTACTTTTTCCAAGAAGTAATGTAGCTTTTGTATCAATAGTAAATGTTACCCTTATCCCATTAGTTATATTGAGTGTATGGTATTACTTATATGGAGATATTAAAGGTAATTTTATAAGTAAAATTTCTCAGATTTATATAGCGATGTTTATGTTGTCATCATTTGTATTTTGGTGTGGTATAAAAGCTGAGATTAACTACTATTTGAATAAACCCCAAGGCTGGAAACCAACAAGTAAGGTTTTTGATAAGGTTGAAGGCTGGACTCAGGTTATCTATGATAATTTTGGTAAATTAAGCTTTTCTATTTTAGGTCTTTCAATAGCAATATATTCTATTTCTAAGCTTTATAGCCAAGTAGATTTTTATCTATACTTGTTATGTATGTTGCCAAGTATATTGCTTTTTTTAAATACTATACTGTGTGTGTTAGTATTAGGTAGGGCGAAATACTAGAGTAATATTGATGATGGAGTATGATAATCTTATTTTTTTGATTGTGGCCTTTGGTTTTGTTCTTCTTAATGCTTTTTTTGTTATAGCTGAATTTTCATTAGTTAAGATAAGAAGTTCGCAAGTTGAGGTTTTAAGTAAGAGAAATGGATTACAGGGTAGAATACTTTACAAGGTTCATAGCAATATAGATATCTATCTTTCTGCTTGTCAATTTGGTATAACACTAGCTTCATTAGGTTTGGGATGGGTTGGAGAACCTGCCTTTTCTGAACTATTAGAGCCAGTTTTTGTATTTTTTGGAGTTACAGGGAATCTTTCAAGAATTATTGCTTTTGCAATTGGGTTTGCGATTATATCATTTCTGCATATAGTGATCGGCGAGCTTATGCCTAAGTCAATGGCTATCAGGCAAACTGAAAGGCTATCCTTGCTTACTTGTATACCTCTATATGTTTTTTATTGGTTAATGTTTCCATTTATTTGGATATTAAATATTACAGCAAACAAGCTTTTGAAGTTATTTAATTTAGACACTGTGGCAGAGGCTGAGTATGGGTATACTACAGATGAGGTCAAAATTATTTTAAAAAGTAGCCACCTAAAAAAACCTCTTACAGAAGAGCATAGAGATATTTTATTAAGAATGGTTGAGTTTTCGCATCTACAGGCAATCGATGCTATGAGGCCTATAGAAGAGATGGTAGTTATTGATTATGATTCATCAGTTAAACAAAAGCTCGAAGTGGTCAAAGACAATCTTTATACCAGATACCCTGTTTATCAAGGAGATAAAGGTAATATTATTGGGGTAATTCATACAAAGGATATTCTATGTGCCTTAGATAATGATTTGCGACAAGAGAGTTTAAGGCCGATATTAAAAGTGTCTCATCATGATCAATTAATTGATGTTTTGCGAAAATTCCAGCAAGGTAAGCCTCACTTTGCATTAGTCTATAAAAAAAATAAACCTATAGGGTTTATTACGTTAGATAACTTATTAACAATAATGATTGGTAGAATCTCTGATGAATTCCATCTTGTTAAAGAGCCATGGGTAACATTAGCGAATAACAAATTCTTGATAAAGGCTCAGGCACCTGTGTACGCAATAGAAAAATTAGCAGATGTTGATCTTTCTGAATATCCAGTAGATACTGTTATTGATTTGCTAATTGCTTTATTTGGGCATCAGCCAACAATAGATGATGTATGGGAGCAGGAGAGTTTTTATATTAGACCGTATAGGTTTGAGGGTAATTCTCTAGAAGAGGTTATTCTAGAGCTTAAGTAGGATGCCTAAAATTCAAAGTATGAAAAAGTGACTTAAAAAAATAGCTGTGTTAGTATATGGCAGAAATTTTATTAAGAAAAAATGATTAAATGGTTAACTTTAGGTTCTATAAAACTAACAAACAAAAAGGAATATCTTTGGTTGAGAGTATAATCTCATCAGGGTTAATTTTGTTTGTTTTGTCATCATCATTTTTGATAATAAATTCCTCGATAACCACTTCAGTAATAGCAGAAAAGAAAACACAACTAATACAGGAGTTAGATAAAAAAATAGCTATTTATGTTTTAACTGGTAAATTTAATACTAAGGCAGTCAGTAGTGATTATTTTTTTCAGAAAAGAGTTAGTAATCCTAAAATGATTAAATTTATCGCTAAAAATAAGAATTTTGATATTTGTGTTTCTAAGGAAGTTATGAAATATGTGTCAAATTCATAGGAATCGGCTGATTTCAGGCTTTACGCTAGTTGAGCTCATGGTTGGTATCACTATTTCTATCATAGTGATTACGATGGCAGTCAATATATATGTGTCTACAAAAAGGAGTTATCAAAAAGCAAAGCTTAATATTGAGCAAAATATAAAAGTTATTTCAGCGCAGAAAGTGCTTTCTGATGCTATTGTAAATGCAGGTTTATCATGTAAATATGGATCAGATCATCAACTTTATGTCAATAGAACTGGAGAAGACTCTCGTAGATTTAAGTTTTTTTACGATAATTATTCAGTTAGATTAGGAAAGTTATCGACCATAGAAAATTTGTTAAAAAACTCTTCTAAGCAAAAATTTTTGTTCCATTCTGGTACAGACTACTTGATGGTTAAAACAGAAAACTCATCTGCAGAACTTACGCAAAAACCATTAAATTTAAGTTTGTATTTAGACAAAACTCAGCAATGGCAGAATGGTGATTATCTAGCACTTTGTAATAATGACTATATAGATATTGTTAAAATATCTAGCACTAATAATGAAACAAAACAAATAAGACTTGCCTCAGCGCCAGCTAATGAATTTAACAACGGTGATTATATAGGTAAGATAAATATTCAAATTTTTTTTACAGCTGCTACAGTCGATCCTAAGAAACCAAGTGAATATAAGTATTCTTTGTATATGTTAGTTAAAAACGGTCAAGCTCATGCAACAGTATATCCCATCGTGGAAGGGGTTTCTGATCTTAAGTTAACTTATGCTGCTTCAGATAACAAGAATCTTTCTTGGAAAGAAATATATCAAGATACAAGCTTGAATGAAATAGGAGTTAAAGCACTAAAAATATCATTTAAATTGGATAATCTGTATTATGATAAAGTAGTTTTATTATGAAATATTTTCGTTTAGTGAGTTTGATAAGGGAGTCAGGATCTTCATTATTATCGGCAATGATATTCGCCTTTGTGGTGTTAGTTACAGTATCAAGCCTTGCATATATTGTTAGATACAATTTATTGAGCATAAAAAGTCTCCAGTCACAAGAAATAATATCAACGGTGGAGCAGCAATATATTCAAGAAATATCTCGCAAAGGAGCTATAGCTACAGGAAGTTCTGAATTTGGCGATTATCTCATAGAAAATGCGTTACAGCGTAATAGACAAGCTATTTTCTCTAATAGTAATACTGTGGTAAATCTATATGATTCGGAGCCGACGGCAATAAGTATGGATATGCAGCATAAGCTTTTTTATAAAAATAAGCTAATGTTAACTAAGAAAATAATCTATAAAGAGTTACCAAAACATTCGATGACTGACTATCACTCATCTTTGATACCAATTAATGTTCCGTATGTTGATGTTGCAAGAATGAGTAGTTCACAGAAATTTTATAGACTTAATACAAATCAGGAGATTAGTGACTCAGAGCGAGGCTATATAGGATACATCAAAAAAGAGTATGATTGGCTGTTGGTATCGATTAATAATAATATCCAAATTATAAATCTGAAAAATTTAGATTTGTCTGAAAATTATAATATTAAAGTTGGTTGGCAGCTTCGTAAGGGTAACTGGCACTTATTATTAGCCATATATGATAGTCAGCATTTGTATATATTCAAAACTAGGCTAAGCGATCTGACAAATAATTTTTCTAAGGCAATTTTAGATTTGTCAACGCCATGTAAAATAATTAATACACCCAAGGATATAGCAGCATTAAGTTGGTACTATCAATTAGATGAAACGCAACCTAGTTTGGTAGTTTTATCTACACGTAGAGATAGTTCAGGTAGTATGAGTATTATTGTGCAAGATGTTGAATATGACGAGTCTAATAGTAGATATACAGTTTTGATAAAAGATATAATAAATACGAATGAGGAAACTAATAATAGTAATATTTATGTACAGGCATTAGACCCAAGTAGAACTCTTTCAAAAAGCTTACTGTATCTATTCATTGGAAATAAATTAATAGTTTATGGTTTAGATAACTCTTTCAAAGCTAGTAAAAAAGAGGTTGATTTAGGTAAAGTTGTTGAGAACCCTCCTATAATTGTTAGGAAAAATCAATATAGTAATTATATTTTGGCTTATAATGGGGATCACTATTATCAGTATTTATATACTAATAATACTAAGCTCATTAGAGTTGTAAAAATAATAAGATATCCCAAAGAAAAAATCCAAAATATAATAGTTAAATACGGTCTAAAGTTTATAGTTACTAGGATGAAAGTTTATATAGAGGACTTTAATAATGAGCGTGTTGAGACAGTTGAGATATAGGTGAATAACTTGATAAAGCTAAAATATGTTGTATTAGTATCTATTTTTTTTCTGGTCTCTAATTTGGTATATGCTAGTAGTTGTCAGCTTATTGATAATCAGAGTGGCTATAAGGGATTTTTAGAGTTTAGTTGTGATGCGGAAATATCGCTTGATGATAATAAAATTGTTTTTTATCTAATTGGAAAGGGTGTTGATGTTGATTCAATAGATCTTGCAAATGCAGATGTTAAATACTCTGTTGATGATATTGCTGAAAATGTTAAAAGAGTTAGTTTAAATATCTCAAAAAAAACTTTGTTTATCGACTTTGATTATTTTGCATATAAGGATAAACCAGTAAAACTAAAAATAACTGTGAAAAAGAATAGTAACTTGAATTATGAGGTTCTTTGGGGCGGGATTGTAAAAAACTCATACAAAATTCAAAAAAGTAGTGGTAATAATCTTCAGTTTTATAGAACTGCATCAAAAGATATCTTTGCAATTAAAGATGGCTTCAAATGTACATTAAATGATGATTGTGATGGTAGGATAAAGCTTCTAAATCAAAATAATTTAGAAAATCATAAATCGTTACAAAAAGTTTTGGGTTATCTAAATTTTGGCATTATTTACCAAAAATTAGATTAATATTAAATTTAGTAAAGGATAGATGAGTGTTTTTATGATATTATATTAGTTATCTATATAGAAATGCTGATGTGATTTATATCTTGAGAAAGTACAATAAGAGCTTAAATACTAAAAAATGTAAAGGATTCACCTTTCTAGAAGTTTTAATTGCTTCATTATTGGGTGTGTTTGTTCTTATTGCTGTTTTTTATGCGGTTGGAAATATACTATCAAATGGGGTTTTAACTGAGAAAAGGGTTGAACTAGCAAATGAGTTAGAGGCTAGAGTAGACAATTATATGTTAGCGGGAAATTTTGATGATAGTCCATCAGGAGAATTGACTTTTAGTAGGGTTGATAGTGGCAGTGGTATACGTGAATTCATAGGAACAAATTCTAACTTTTCATTACAAGTTATCAAGAGAGCTTATGTGCCTATAACAGTTGCTGAGATTATTGATCGTGAGCTGGGTCCATATATGCGTCGTGCTAATGAAATATATATTGAGAAAAATGCAAGTGTGATTGATGATCCAGCGGTATTAGCGGATATAGAGGTGGCAAGGAATCAGTATTTGTCAGCTAGTACGAGTAAGTGGTCATCAAGTACAGCAGTACTATTGAATCTAGGTACCACTCAGATTGTGACGACAGTTCCATTAGCCGATGCGCCACTTGGTTCTGGAGCTTATATAACTGTAGCACCATTTACTAATGCTGATATTACTCCGGCTATTTTATGGCACTGTACGGCTTTTGGGTTTGATTCTGATTTGCTTCCTTCTTGGTGTGTTTTATAGTAGAGGATAGAGATGCTAGCATTTTTGAACAAAAGAAATAAAAAAGGCTTCACTTTAACAGAACTATTAGTTGCTACAGTGATTGCAGTGATTGCACTTTCTGCTTTGATTAATACATATATGGGAGTTAAGCAAAGCTATACAGAGTATAAAGATAAAACAACTGCAGAATCTAGTGAGTTACTGGTTAAAAATTTTTTATATGATTTTATTAAAGATGTGGGTTTTGCCTGTAATTTTGGTAGCTTAAATCAAACATATTATGATAGTACCTCCGATTCTCTTGATAATTTCTTTTATAACTCAGCAATGATTCAAGTAGGCCAGTTGCCTCTACCAGTTTCTGATCATTTATCAGAGGCTTTAGAAAATGGATGCTCTGGAGAGTGCTTTAAGAGTGGCACAGATTACATAATGATAAAGAAAGAAGAAAGTCATGCTTATCTTACACAAATAAACTCCTCTAGTTCAGAATTACATACTACTTCAGTAGAAGATATATCTGCTGGAGACTATTTGTTTCTGTGTAATAAAAATCATATTAATCTTGTCAAAGCAACGGGTATCAATAGTGGAAGTGGTATTGTTGACTTATCTCGAGCACCACAGGGTAGTGATTATTACCCTGGAGACTATGTCGGTAAATATTCTTTACAAATTTTGTATATTAGAGATACTGGAGAGAAAGATGATGACGGACAAAGTATTTATTCGTTATATGTATTTATCAAAGATAGTAATTCTAATGGGGTATCTCACGAACTTGTAAGGGGTGTTGATAACTTAACAGTTGAGTTAGCAACTATTAGTAATGGTAATATAACATGGAATAATGTTTCTACTGATATAGATGTTAGTAGTTCTAACTATTCATCAATTAAGATATCTTTTGACTTAGATGGGCAAACATTTCGTAAGATAATTAACTTATAGGTTATTAAAATGACAAAAAAAATTAAAGGCTCTGCACTATTAGCATCTTTAATATTTGCCTTCGTAATATTGGTAGTAGTATCAGCACTTGCGTATAACTACAGGATGGATTCTTTAGCGGTTAGTACTATGCTTGATCAAAAGCAAAATATAGGTGTGGATGAGGGCTATTTTGGCAGCATTATAGGAGGCTTGGATACTTCACAAGATAAAGAAGAAACAATAGATGGTTATAGATTTCAGACAACTATTGATTCTTCAGTCCTGAAATTTTTGTATGATAACAATAATGCTGACTTATATGAAGCAGAGCCATATATAATAACTTATAATTATACTCATAGATTTTTTGAGAATGAGATCAACCGATACACCAGAGAATTTATATATAATACATTACCAGTTTCTTATAATATGACTCAATACGATAGGTCAATTATTCCTCTAAATCTTCCATATGTTAACACTGAAGCTATGAGTCAGGCAGAATATGATTATAAAGTAGGAGGTCAGAATAACGCTCCTGTGGAAGGAGGATACATTGGATATCTACAAAAGCCTGTGATAGATGGTTATGATGGTACTGGATCAAAGGATGACTATATCGTTGAGCAAGGTAATGGTAATATAAAGTATATTTTATGTCATAAGCCAGAGGATGGTGGAAATAGAATAGTTGTATCTGAAAATTCTTGGGACGCTCACCATGATCATGGTGATTATAGAGGACCTTGTCTGGATAATGGTTCACGTAGTTTTACGATAAATGTATATGGTAATACTTTAACTATGACTTTCCCTGAGGTTTTGGCTTTGAGTTATTATCATTTCAGTGTAGGTTGGGGTCTTGAAAATGGTCAATGGACTCTTTATTTAGCTGTTTATGATTTAGATAGAGTCTATACTTCTTCAGCTGCTCTCAATGATATCAAGAACAATCCATCAACAGCAGAAGTATCTTTATCAAACTGGAAAGAGGTCTCTGGATTAGAAGAGTTTGATGGTGGTGATATTGTTAATGTAACATGGTACTTTGATAATGTAGAAGATGTTCCAAAGTTACTAATTCTGGAAAAATTTCTTAGAGATGGTGACTATGATATGGATGTTTATCGAACAACTTATGCTTCAGCTAGCAAAACTTATGCAGCTACGCTAACGGATAGATTTGTTACTGGATCGGCCGATTTTAATGATAAAGAGGTTTTTACAGTCGTTCCGGATAGTTTATTTACATTATTCGGTGCAGTACCATTAATCTTTCAAGGTAAGAATATCATAGACTTTAATTATGATGCTCCTTATACATTAGGTGATGGGGTAGGTTCAACTAAATCAGTTTTAACAGCTGATGTTACACAAAAACCAGTTATCCTCAAAAAGAATGCTACACAGTTTTATATAGTTTATTTCAATGGTAGTACTGTGTATAAATATCTGTATAGTTTTGGTGTGTCAGCACCATCGTTAGTATTAAGTAATAGTTTTTTTGGGCAAACGGTTCAGAAAGTTGTTGCTAAGTATGGTGCTCTTTTTATTATTACAGACAGTAATATCTATGTTGAAGATGTATCAGATTCAGCACTTATAAGTAGAGTTGCTATATCTGGAGCAAATTATCAAATTGCTAGAGATAGTAGTGGTCGAATTTATGCTATGCCAGATGGTTTTACATGTACTATCAATGGCAATTGTAATACTTCTTCTAGGGTTTATCTTGATAGTGGTTGTGGTGTATATAGTGGTGGTTGCGATGCGATGACTAAGCTTGATGATTTGTCATCGTACTTAAATATAGTTTATAAGAATTTCAGTTATTAAGATTTTTTCCAAAAATATTAAAATTTAGTTATACTGATAACTTATATTATAAGATTCGAGAGATGGACTTTTAGTTTATGATTTTTTATAACTCTTTATCTGGTAAAAAAGAAGAATTTAAGCCAATTGAGCCTAATAAAATTAAGATGTATGCATGTGGGGTTACAGTGTATGATGATTGTCACATCGGTCACGCTAGAACATACATAGCTTTTGATGTTATTAATAGATATTTCAAGTATCGTGGCTTTGATGTTACATTCGTGCGTAATATCACAGATATAGATGACAAGATTATCAAAAGAGCTAAAGAAAATGGTGAATCTACTATTGAGCTAGTTGATAGAAATATTAAAGCAATGCATGAAGTGTTTAATAAACTTAATATTCTTAAGCCATCTTTTGAACCTAAAGCAACAGAAACCATCCCAGAAATGATAGCTATGATTGAAACTCTCGTTGAGAAAGGCTTTGCTTATCAAGGTGCAAATGGAGATGTGTTTTATAGAGTGGCTGAGTTTGCTGATTATGGTAAATTAAGTAAACAAAATCTTGAAGCACTTGAGCAGGGTTCGAGAGTGGATGTTGTTGAAGAAAAAGAGAACCCAATGGATTTTGTACTTTGGAAAAAAGCAAAAGAGGGTGAGCCTGCGTGGGAGTCGCCTTGGGGCGCTGGTCGTCCGGGTTGGCATATAGAGTGTTCAGCAATGTCAAAGAAGATTTTGGGTGATACCTTTGATATTCATGCTGGTGGCTCAGACCTTAGATTTCCACATCATGAAAATGAAGTAGCTCAATCAGAAGCTTGTAATGATTGTAAATATGTAAATTATTGGCTACATTCTGGCATGGTAAAAGTTAATGCAGAGAAGATGTCAAAATCTTTGAATAATTTTTTTACTATTAAAGAAGTATTACAAGAATACCATCCTGAAGTTATAAGATATTTCTTGGCTTCTACTGTATACAGAAGTGAAATCAACTATTCAAAAGAGAATCTTGATAATGCCAAAGCGTCTGTCGAAAGGCTATTTAATGCTCTTCGAGATATTGAGCCAATTGAAGTAAATCTGCCTGATGATGCTAACGAGTATGAAGAGAAGTTTATCAAAGCTATGGATAATGACTTTAATACCCCGGAGGCTTTAGCAGTTCTATTTAGCTTGGCTAAAGAGATAAATACATTAAAAACAACAAATAAATATAAAGCTAGTGGTTATGCATTTTTACTACGCAAGCTTTGTGATGTATTGGGTATTTTATTTACTGATACAGAAGATTACTTCAAGCAGGGTGATGGTGTAGATGCTAGCGAAATTGAGAAGCTTATAGCAGAGCGTGCTCAAGCTAAAAAAGATAAAAATTATGCTAGAGCTGATGAGATTAGAAATGAGCTTCATAATCAGGGAATAATATTAGAAGATAGTGCAACTGGTACTACATGGAAGAAAGGTTAATAGATGTATTCAAGTGAAAAACAACAAGATATTATAGATAATCTACATACAATTAGAGATTATATCCGTTGGACAATCTCGGAGATGACAGCAAATAATGTTTATTTTGGTCATGGTTCTGAATCTATTTGGGATGAGGCTGTACATCTTGTACTTAGTGCAATAAATGTATCTCATGATATTGATAGCAATATGGTAGGCTCAAGATTGCTCAAAGAAGAGAAAAAAATAATTATTAATTATGTTTATCAAAGAGCTTGTCAGCGTAGACCTTTACCATATATTCTAAAAAAAGCATGGTTTGCAGGTATGGAGTTTGATATTGATGAGAGAGTTATTATTCCTCGTTCACCAATAGCTGAGCTTATACGTAATGAGTTTTCACCATGGATTAATGATATTGATGATGTTAATAATATATTGGACTTATGTACGGGTAGTGGCTGTATAGGCATCGCTTGTAGTAATGTTTTTGAAGATGCAAATATAACTTTGGTTGATATATCTGATGATGCCTTAGCTGTAGCAAATCATAATATCAAAAAGCACCAGTTAGGTGATAGGGTCAAAGCTGTTAAGTCTGATTTATTTGGTAGTCTTCAGGGCCAAAAGTTTGATTTGATTGTCTCGAATCCTCCGTATGTTGATAGAGAAGATTTAAATAGTATGCCACAAGAGTATCATTATGAACCTAAACTTGCTCTAGAAGCTGGAGATGATGGTTTAGACTTAGCAAAAAAAATAATTCTTGAAGCTGATCAGTATATGACAGAAAAGGGAGTATTGATCGTTGAGGTAGGCAATAGTCAGTATGCTCTTATGGAGATGTGTCCTGATATTCCTTTTACGTGGTTAAGCTTTGCTGATGGTGGTGATGGTGTGTTTTTACTTACTTATGATGAACTAGTTAAATATAAAGATTCATTTAAAAAATATTTCCAAAGCTAATATTTAGTCTATAATCTCTTCAGAATTCAATCTTTTAAAAATTTAGGATTAGTGAATGCCTAATGATCCTTTTAAAAAAATATCATCTGATAAAACAGTTATTCTCATAATTTGTCTTTTTGGTTTGATGTCACAATTTGCTACTGACAGCTTCACACCATCACTACCACATATTGCAGATTATTTTCATGCAGCTGCCAAAGATATTAAATTAACTGTTGGGATATACTTTTTCGGTATGACATGTTCAATGCTTGGATTTGGTTACTTATCTGACAAATATGGTCGCAAACAAGCATTATTAGCTGGATATTTGGTATTTTGTATCGCAAGTATTTTGTGTATGCTGGCTCAAAGTGAAAAGCAGTTGTTATTTTTTCGCTTTTTACAGGGTATTGGAATGGGTAGTTCTTTTGTATCTTTTCGTGCAATTATGAAAGATGTTTTAGTGATAACCAATCACTTGCAAAGGCTAGTCTTGTAATCACTAGTATAGTTTCATTAACTCCACCTCTAGCTCCGATTACTGGAGGAATTATCCAAGAGACTATTGGTTGGCGTGGTAATTTTGCTTTGCATTCAATAATGGCACTTACGATTACAGTTTTGATTATCAAGTACTTACATCTAGAGGCTATACCAAAAAGTAATTATAAGCTTCTAGAGTCATATAAGAGAATATTATCTCATAAGGTCTTTGTCCTTAATGCAATATGTAGCGGTTTGGCATTATCGCTTGTTTTTGTGTTTGCAACACTTTCACCATTTTTCTTCCAAGTAAAATTAGGATTTTCTGCTGTTGAGTTTTCATTTTTATCAGCAGCAGTAATTATACCCTCAGCAATATTTTTAATAATCTTTAAAAATAAGATTAGTAAACTAGATATGGATAAGGTAATACTTTATTGTGGATCTTTTTCTGCACTAAGTGGTATATTACTGGCTTTATCATATTTTATTTTTGGATTAGATGCTAAGGTAATTGTTGTATTATGTGCTTTAGCCTTTTGCGGGAATGTTTTTCAATATACAGCTACTTACATTTGTGCTTATAAGGATATACACACAGAGATTGGCGTAGCATCGGCAATATTCGGATTTATACAGATAGCTGTAACTACTATTTCATCATCACTTGTTTCTAGTATTAGCCTTAATAATCAATTTTTATTTGGATTATTAATGATGGTACCACCATTATTGATAGTCATACTCAAGACTATAGATATTAAAAAATGCAAGATATAAAGTTAAATTATCTCTTTTTTAACTCTCAGAGCATTAAGCTTAGTGAGTGCTTCATCTTTAGTTATATTGTACATATTGGCATGTTGTTCTAAGCTTAGGCTATTAGGTCCAAATAGTTCAATCATATCAAGCACTTTTAGTTGATGTTTAATCGCTGATATATCTACGTATAAATAATCCATATTTATTGATAGGATAGAGCACTTAGTAGCATTGATAAGTAGATATGAGTCATGATGAATTTCACAACCTAAACCATCGGCATAGCCAATATTTAAAATAGCTACAGTCGTATTTTCATTGCAGAAATATTCATTACCATAGCTTATATATTCTCCTTTTGGGATATCTCTGATAGAGATAATACAAGCTTTAAGAGATAAACTAAACTTGATTACTTTAGGCTCTTGATCATAGCCTAATACTGCTGAGCTAGAACGGATATACTCTTGTTGAAAGTCTGTATCAAAAAGAGAAACTGGTGAGTTAGAGAAAGTGTATTTAAGTTTTGTTTCTTCAGCTAACGAAAGAATTTTATCAATATATTTTTTAGATCTATCATAGCCATTATAGCCTGTTGGAATATGTGAAAATAATGTTATATTTGAAAATCCTGAACCTTTTATTGTATCAAGATGTTTTATAAAGTCGTCTCTATAAAAACCAAATCTTCCCATACCACAATCAAAATCAAGTATAACTTGTTTTGACTTATCATCTTCATACTTTATATAGTCTTTGATTAGTAATTCATTACCAAGTATAGGAATAACATTTTTAGGTATTTTAAAGTCAAAGCATTCTGCATATATACCACTTAGGAAAACTATATCTTTTGTACAGCCTAAACTCTTTAAAACATAGTACTCTTCTATGCGAGCTATGCCGTAAGCATCAACTAGATCATTGGTTACCTTATAGATGTTTTCTATACCTATGCCATAGGCATTAGCTTTGACGATAAACATTATTTTTGAGTGAGGGTTTTTATTACGTAGATACTCAATATTTGACTTTACTAATTTGCTATTTATTTCTACTATAGGACTTAAATTCATAAAAGATCAATGTTGATGAAAAATAATCTATCTCTATTAATGTTAACAGGTTTGATAATTATATCAGTAGATTCTGTGAGAAATTTGCCTTCTTTAGCTGTATTTGGCGAGTATTTACCATTATTTTTTATAATTGGTGTTGTATTTTTTCTTATACCTGTAGCATTTATTTCGGCTGAACTTAGTGCAAGTTTTGCCGATCAGCATCAAAATGGAATCTTCCAATGGTGCTCTAAAGGTATCAGTGATAATGCTGGTATGTTTGCAATTTGGGCACAATGGAGTAGTAATGTAATCTGGTTTCCTGCTAGCTTGCTATTTATGTCATCAACTATATGCTCGGTGTTTGGTTTTGCCAGTCCTCCAGCTATCGCTAGTATTATGGTAACTTTGTATTTGTTAATAATGGCTATTAATCATTTTGGTGTCAAAGAATCTGCCATAGTATCGTTTATATGTATGATTCTTGGAGTAGTAATTCCTGTTTTAGTACTTTTTATATTTCTTGGTTTTTGGTTGGTAAAAGGGTATCCTCTGGAGCTTAAAGTATCACAGATATCATTTAACCTATCAGCACTGAAAGACATATCTGCATTAACAGTGGTTATTATTTCTTTTTTGGGAATAGAGTTATGTTCAGTATATGTTCCGATGCTAAAAGATCCTCAGAAAACATTTACTAGAGCAATTTTTTTAGCTGTAATATTTATTGTATTAATGATGTTTTTGGGAGCTTTGACTATAGCTTTTCTAATTCCAGCTGGTTCTATAAGTTTATATAATGGTCTTTTTGAGACTTTTAAGATTGGTTTTGAAAGGCTAGGATTACCAGCAGCAATGCCTTTGATTAGTATTGGTTTGGTTTTAGGAGCATTTGGCTCGGCTATCAGTTGGGCTTTAAGTCCTGCTGTGAGTTTGTGCCAAGCTGCTGAAAGAGGCTATTTACCAAAGAGATTTTCTACAAATAATAATTATGGTGTTCCTAGTAATATTTTGTACATACAAGGGTTAATTGTTATTGGATTATCATTGACGATAACTATGGTGGATAATATGAACTCTTTTTATTGGGTGCTAATATCACTTAATACAGAAGTATATTTGACTATGTATATCTTGATGTTTTTAGCAGCTTTACGACTTAGAAGAACATCAAAAAAGACTATAATACACAATGAGCTAGTTTTTTATAGTTTATGTATTATGGGTATTTTAGGTATCTTAGTTGCCATGATAGCAGGATTTGTTATGCCGAAAAATTTGGTAAGTATAGATTCATTAACTTATGCAGGATTATATTTATGCGGATTTTTATTTGTTTGCTCATTATTTATGCTTTTTGTCTATTGGCGTAACAAACATTTGAGAGATCCGTTATAGATTATTTACGAGTGTTTTTTGCAATTTCTTTGAGACTATCGTTAATCTTAAAAAGCACCATAAGTATTTCACAAAAAATTTTAGCGAAAATTGCACCAAAAATAATCTCTAGAATACCGGATAAAATATAACCCGAAAATATAGCTGCTAAACCGCTTAAGCACACTCCAATAATACTAAGCCAAAAAATAAAAACAATAATCGTTGGTGTAATAAAATTCTCAAAGCTTATAAATTTTTTTAGAAAATTAGTAACAGGGTTATTATTTGACTGTGTAGATTGATTCATTTTTATCTCCTAGTTTTTTTGTTTAAAATTAAAATCTTATAATTTTTGAAATTTCCTTATTTAGCTCTGGTAGGAACATATATTTTAATAATGAGCGTAAAAAGTTTAGTTTTCTATAGTCTTTAGAATATATATTAAGATTGTCATACATCTTTGAAATACAAGCTTTTATCGAACTAGGAGTATAATTCATCAGTTTTGCTATTTGGCTATATTCTAGGTTGTGTTCAATTAGATATTTAAGAATACGATATTCTTTAGATGTGAATTTCAATGTTTCAAAATAATATTTAAACTCAATTATTGGAGCATCATTGAGCGTGTAAATTCTACATTTGGTTAAATCATTATTTTCTAGAATCTTAATTCTGACCAGAACATAGTTTTTACCATCTTCATCATAAAATGGAATCTTCTCTGTCAGAATTGTTATTGGTTCAATACTTGTTTGATTTGCTAGAGATTCAGTCGAAAGATAATATGATTTTGAATCAATTGATATCTTCTCTCCTATAGCATAGTCATAGACATCATCTTTCCACAGATCTATATCTTGATCTGATAGACCTTGTAGCTCTTTCAAATTGGCCACTCCTGTGCACTCTAAGAACATGCGATTACAAGTTATTACTTGTCCTTTAGCATTCTTTATAGCGTAACCAAAAGAGCTGTTTTTATTATCATTAACTACATCTATAGCTGTTTTAAGGCTAATTAGCTTATCTACTAACATTTTTTAGCTATTCAAAATATTAATTTGACCTAGAGTTTAGCTAAAATGTTCGCTTATAACAAGCTAGGTAAGATGAGGATTTTAGTTAGATAATTGAGATATTTTAATCTTCAACAATATTATCTTTATTAGCTGTTTCTTTACAATATGCAACATAACGCTTATCAGTAACTATAATATAGAATATAGCCCCCACAATAGCATTAACTATATAGTTCTCAATAGGAGCTGTGGCACATATAAATATTATAAAAGGAAGTACTAGTATCATTAGAGTTTTGATACCGACACGTTTATATTCAAAAAAGCAGAATATAATAACCAGTACAGCGAGAATTACACCAAGATAAATATTTGACAGGATATCAACAGTATTTAATAGAAGAGTTAAAAGTACAAATACAACTAGGCCGAATATTCTTAGTTTAGGAGCAATAGCGCCCATACTAACAGGAGCCGCCATATAACCTATAATATTGAAACCCGTGACAAATAACATCAAAGCAGCCCAGTTATCAGCAAACATTAAGAATACTGCACATAAAATAAAGTTAGCAATCAGTGATCTTCTCGAAATATTAACTTTTTGATTTATTTTCGCAAAAAATCTTGGCATTTGACCTTCAGCAGACATTGCATATAACATTCTAGAAGAAGCACCAAGATAACTATAGCCAGTTGCAGAAGGGCTAACAATACTATCAATGATTAGTAGTACTGCAATATATCCTAGTCCTATCATTGTCGCAACCTGTAGTAAAGGAGACTCAAAATCTAGTCCTGCCCAACCACCTTTTTCTATAAGGTAGCTATGAGGTACAGCCTCCATAAAGGCATATTGTAAAGCAATATAGAGTATTAAAACTATTGTTAGTGATAATATTATTGCAATAGGAACATTTCTAGAAGGATTTTTGATTTCACTACTGTAGGCAACAACTATTTGGAAGCCATTAAATGTATATACAAGTCCACCAGCGACAATTGCAGTAAGAGCATTGTAGGCTGTGAAATTATTATTAGGTATTTCTGGAGATAGTAAGCTATGATGTTCGCCACTATGTGTAAATGCGTAGATGATAAATATAAAAACTATAATTGCAGGTACTGTCATCTTAAATATGGTTATACCATTGTTAACACTTGATAACAGTTTTACACCGTAGAAGTTGATAATCAGATAAAGAAAAAGAATAAATAATGATAATATCATTCCATAAGTAGAGATTACTCCGCCGTCCATCAACCAGCTAAAACTTTTTAGCCCGGCCAAATATTGGGTAGTTGCTTGAGCCTCTGTAGAAATCATAACTACAACACCAAACCAGTTAGCAAATGAAAAAGGCATAGCAAAAAGGCTATTATGAGAGAGGGCGCTTGATCTTGTAGTAGCACCCCTTACTGGAAATACAGAAACAACTTTAGCTAGACATAGGCCAACCATCATAATCATAATTGATGCTAGCACCCAAGCCAAGAAAGCCCAGTTTCCTGCTGCTTTTGCTGTAAGTTGGGCACTAAATAACCATCCAGAGCCAACCATTGATGTCACACCTATAAGTACTGCACTCATTAGTGACATTTTCTTCGAATTAATCGTCCCCATTATAAGTTTTCCTATTTTTAAAAAATACACAGGTAATTTAGAATATACACTTTAATTGAGCTATTTAGCAATAGAGTTATTTGGTAAACTAAAAAATTAGAAGGTAAAATTTTTACTGATACCTGTATAAAACCCTCCTGAGTTGTTTTGACCTTGGATATCAACTTGATATGGAGAAGAGTTTGTTTTAATAGGTTGATATTGTTGATTATAGAGTGGACCATAGTTACTAACATAGGGGCTTAGATTTTTATCATACTTGAAGTCTGGTTGTTCTGTAGACCCTGTATAAGGGTAGGTTGATGGGATTGCAGTTGCTAGATTTATGCTAAGTAAGTATGAAAAGAATAAGAGTAGTTTATATTTGGGTGTCATCTAGCACTATCTTTAAATTGAGTAAAATAGTAAATTTAATGGAGAAAAGTGTAATGTCTCTCTAAAGGGATTATCAACTTTCTTAATATATTTTTTTACCATTTTATAATGGATATTGTTGATTTTCTCTAATGGCTTAAGCTTTTTGCTCAGGCTTATCTTTTTGTAATGTTGCAACCATTGATTAGCTATATTTCTAAAATCATCTTTAGTCATGGTTGGTGCAATCTTATTATCAAAAGAAATTTGATTATAAAAATGTTTAGGCATACAGAAAATATGTCTTATTATTTCATTATTAATATTAACTTGTCTAATCAAAGATTCATCAATTGCTGCAAAATCATTTAGATATGTAGCTTTCAAAGTTTCTATACCCAAAAAATTATTAGATATGTGTTGATTAAAATCTCTCTCTGTAGCGCTACTACTATCTATAGATGTACCTATATCATCTACTAAATGTTTGTATAAGGTTTTAGCATCAAAAACTTCAGCTAATCTTTTTAGTTGAGGAGACGAAATATTTTTATCATTATTTAAGGTATTTACCTCTTTTAGCCACCAATTCATTTTTTCATTGGCAATCTCTATATTATTATATAGCTCTGTGCATGAAATAATTTGAGACTTTATCTGATCTAGTAAATAAAGTATTTCTTGTTTATCAGTATCCAATTTACGATATGCAAAGTACATCACAGACCCATATGGAGGCAGTTTCTCATTAGGATAGTTAAAATAGTTATACTGCATATTTATACCTTTTTGAATGCGACAATATAATTAACATCAGTACCTTTACCAAGTTTAAAACTATCAGTTATAGGATTGTAGTGTACGCCGATTATTTCTAGAGCACTAAAACCATATTTTTCAGCTGTTTTTATAAGCTCATAAGGTTTAATAAATTTAGCGTATTGGTGTGTTCCCTGAGGTACCATTTTTAAGATGTGTTCAGCAGCAACTATAGATAATAGATAAGATTTAATATTTCTATTTAGTGTTGATGCAAAAAATAGTCCATCTTTTTTGATAAGCTTTGAAATAGAGGCAATAATGCTTTCAGGATCTGGGACATGTTCTAACATTTCCATACAAGTTATAACATCAAATTGAGTATCATTATTGGTAATAAAATCTTCAATAGTGGAACTTATATATTCTATTTCAAGATTATTCAGTTTTGCATGCTCTTTAGCCACATTAATAGCTTGTGAGGAAGCATCTAATCCATAAACATTATTTGTCTGATTCTTCAAAGATTCAGTTAGAATTCCTCCGCCACAACCAACATCAATTATTTTTTCACTACTTAGATTAGTAAATTTTTTTATAAACTCTAATCTTAGGGGATTCACCTGGTGTAGAGTTTTTAGTTCACCTTTTGGATTCCACCAATCACTAGCTAAACGAGAAAATTTATCAACTTCATTATTGTCAATATTACTCATAGTTAATATTCTTTTATTATGTATATATTTTTTAAATAATACCAAAGATATAATATCTAAGAAAATTTTTATTAGAGTTTTTGGTGTTAATTTACTATAATAGGCTCTGTATATTTTTGCCAACCTGAAATAAGAGACTAATTTTAATGAAATTTAATGTTAAAAATATTTTAATGCTATCTGTTATTGGAGTAACTTTAGGTAGTTGTTCTAGTATGAAAGCAACTAAAGATAATAGAGATCCTTTTGAGAGCTATAACAGATCTATGTATGCTTTTAATGACAAAGCTTACGATACTCTGACTCCAGCAGCAAATGCGTATGATACTGTTGTTCCAGATTCATTCAAGAGTGGTATATTCAATATATTCCAAAACTTAGCAGAGCCAGCAAGAATCGTGAATGATTTATTCCAAGGTGAAATAGATTATGCAGGTGATGATAGTGTGAGATTTTTGACAAATACTACTTTAGGTTTAGCTGGTTATTTTGATGTTGCTGATAGCTGGTTTGATAAGCCAATGAGATATCATCAAAGCTTCGCTGTTACTTTACATAAATGGGGTGTGTATGATGATAATGAGGCATCTCCTTATGTTGTATGGCCTTTGATTGGACCAGGTACTTTAGAGGATGTTACAACAGGTGTAGATGCGTTATTTAATCCATTGACGTATATATTCTTCTTCGCGCCTGTAGCGCCAGCTATTTCTTGGGGTGTGAGTGTTGGTACTACCGGTACATATTATGTGAATCAGGGTGTATCATACTTGCCTTCTTACTCGAATTTGAAAGAGGTATCAGTAGATCCATATATAGCAATGAGAAATGCTTATCTACAAAGTTATGACTATGGTATAGCTAAAGTGCTTAAGCAAGATCTACGTAAAGACGATGCGGCACTTCAGACAGATATGGCTGTATTGGGTGTACTAGGAATGGATAGTGAGAATGTAGAAGGTAAGATTGCTAGCACAGGGTCTGCTGCGACTAAGTCTTCAGAGCCACCAGTTATATTCAAAAGTAATATTGGTACAGTTAATAAAGCTACTCAAGTTCAAGAGGCCTTCGATCAAAGTTACTCAACTGATAGTAGTGCTCTTGATTTGGCTAATGTTGATAAAGATGACACTATCGAAACAGAGTCTGAAAAGCTTCAAACTAAAATTAATGATGCTAAGGCAGATCTGCCAGGCGATGCAGATTCACCAGCTTCGACTATACAAACTCTTGCAGAGCAAGGTTAATTCTTCACAGTCATAGAGATTTTTCTGCTAATGTCATAAGTTTATCTCTATTCTCGCCTTTTAACTGCAGAGACATACATCTAACTGATCCTCCAAGCTTAGAAATTTCAGCGCAGTTAATAGGGATTATATTTTTGGTAGTAATCTTCTCCATCTGGCTTATAGCTACCATGTCGGTGTCAATATCATACTGTGGAAGATATATGTTATTATTAGTGACTAGCATATTTACATATAGCCCAAACGCTGATCCAAAATTTTTGTCGTAAGTAGTAGATTCACAATGTGAAGTAACTATCTCTGAGATATTAACATTAGGTAAAGCATTAGATATATCAGATTTTAGTTTGGTTGTGTATCTCCTATCTTGATAAGTATTAATTATAGCGTTATCTTTATTGATAAAACTTACTATTCCATCAGAATGTTGTAAGCCATATGGCTCATCAGGTTCTATAAATGCAACTCTATCAAAACCAAGAGCTAAGAGTTTCTTCGTTGCTTGTGAAATATTTAATTTATTATCAACAAGAAATTTCTTACTAAGAATGGCATCACCATAATAGTTATCAACTAGATTTCCGCCATCATTTAGTAGATCGGTTTTGATAAAGGAAAGTTTAGATTTGTTTGCTAATTTAAGAAATTGATATTGAGTATTGTCAGCAAGCTTTTGTGCATTTCTCGATACTCCCTGTCCAGCAGCAGTGTATCTAAACATGATAGGTTTATGAGGGTTTGTTATCGTAAAGTCTCGCATCCATATATCATGCATTGGGAAATCTAATACTCGATTTTTACCTAATGACTCGCTATATGTAGACATATTAGACTTATTAGTAAGTATAATAACATCATCTTTACTAGCTAAAATCTTCTTGGCATATTCTATCTGAAAGTTAATTAGTTGTTTTTTAAATTTTTTATAATAATTTGAAATTGGTGCTGCTAAAACGATAAGTTCATTGCTCTCTTTATAATGGTCTGTCATTAATCTTTTAGTATAGTAAGATTATTAGGATTTAAGTATAGAGGAATATTGGCTTTGACTTAAGTTTTTAAGAGCGGGTGTAATAAATAATTACTTAGCTTCATCTGTAGCAATAGTTTTCATTGCAATGGCATGAAGCTCGCCAGAAAGAATATATTCATTTATTTTAGAATAAACTAACTGCTGTCTTTTAACTTTACTTTTCATATCGTTAAAATCATCAGCAATTATAGTCGCTGAGAAATGTACATTGTCATCGCTCTGAATGTCAGCGTTACAGTTTATTAGTGAGTTTTCTAAAATGTCTTTAAGTTGTTCTTTTGTCATATTTTCTCCCAATTTTACTAAATTAAGTACTCTTCTAGTATAGTATCTGCGCCGTGAACTTTAGCTAGAGAAAATGTTTTCTGATCAATGTTTTCTAGCTTTAGTTGTATACTATTTCTTTTGGCATATTTTATATATTCAATTATGAGTGATAAACCCGAACTATCAATTTTTGTACATGGTGAAAAATCGATAATCCATATAATGTCTAGCTTAGTTAGATCTTTTTTGTATGTCTTATAGAGTTGTGAAACTGTTTTTAGAGTCAATTCTGATTCTATAATCCATTTATTATTATTTATTGCTATCATTCTATACTTTGAAGATTATAGTTCTTGTCCAAAAGTTTTGGATATGTCTTTTCTTTAATTTTTTGAGTAACTTTTTTAGCGGCTTCTGTCATTTCTGGAACAGTTTTATAGGCTGCAAATTGTTGTTGGTATGTTCTTAGAATACTTACACCTGCAACATCAAAGTCATATATATGCCATTGATTATCTTTTTGGAACATTTTCACTGCAAAGTCAGAGCTTTGATTGTTATCAATGTTAGTAATTTTACCATTTACTACAACTATTGGTTTTTTCTCCCAACTATTGTCATCCTTGTTGAACGGGAATAGTGTTAACTTGTATTTGCCTGCGTATGCCACATTTTTGGCATACATAAATGCTAACATCTCTGTTGCTGAACGTATAAATTGTTTTTGTTCCTCTGGAGTTGCTTGTTTCCATTTTGGTGTGCCAACTACAAGCTGAGCAATTACTTTGGGTGCAACTATTGGAATAATTTCTGCATCGACAAGACGTAACAATTTATAAGGGTCTTGCTTGTACTCTTCTGCATTCTTGATTAGCTTATCTTGAGTTTTTACTATAGTTCTGTTGAGCATATCAACTGGGTTCTCTATAGCCCAAGCACTTGATATAGTTAACACCATAATCATAAATAAAATTGAAATTTTACGTAGCATAGTCAGTTTTCCTAGATTTAATTTACCAGCATAGATTTTAATACAAAAATAATATATTTTAAAGTAGCAAATCTTATCACTTGCCTTTATCGTCATCCTTTCCTGCTACAAAGGTGTTTATTAATGATCCTAGATCTAAAGCAGATTGCGTGTTTTCAAGCTCTATTACACTGCCTTGATGTAAGTACTTATCTTGCTCAGAGTTACTTTCAGTATCACCAATACCTGCTATAGACATTATATCTTCACTAGGTGGAGTTAGTGCAACATAGTTATCTCCTAAAATGCCTGACATTGCTACTGCAGCAGAGTAGTTGGCAGGAATTTTCTTATCGCTATTTATTGTGATAGTGACTGCAGCCATAAAGCCGTTATAAGTTTTTTCTAATGAAATTTTTGTAACTCTACCTACTTCTACACCAGCAATTTTTACAGAGGCATTTGTGCGTAGGGATCCTACATTTTTGAAATCTGCTTCAATTGTGTATTCGTTTGATCCAAATGATTTAAAAGATGTTCCACTTACCTTAAATGTTAAAAATACAAGGCATAAAACACCTATGATAATAAAAATTCCTACAGAGGTTTCAAAATGTTTGTTCCTCATTAAATTCCTCCAAACATAATCGATGTTAAAATTAGATCTGCACCTAAGACACTCATACAGCAGTATACAACAGTTTTTGTAGTAGCTTTAGCAATACCATTTGAGTCAGCGATACAGTAGTAGCCTTGGTATAGCGCTATCCATGCAGTTATAAATGCAAAAACAAGGCTCTTAATAATACCGTTTGTAATATCTGAAATTGTGACAGATGATTGGATATTGCTCCAGAATTCCCCATAACTGATTCCTAATCCAGCCTCTGCAAGTACGAACCCAGCAAGTATTGCAACAGTTGCAAAGATAAGTGCTAAGATTGGTCCGCTAATTACACATGCCCAGAATCTTGTGGATAGTATAAAACTAATAGGATTAACATTCATAACTTTTAAGCTATTGATTTGATCTGTTGCTTTCATCAATCCAATTTCAGATGTGATCGAGCTACAAGCTCGTCCAGCAAATAACATTGCTGTGACTACAGGGCCAAGTTCTCTTAGAACACTTAAAGCAACCATTACACCTAGTAATGAGTGAGCTCCAAATTTTGATAGTGTATAATAGCCTTGTAGACTTAATACTAGTCCTATAAAAATTCCAGATGTAACTATAATAATAATAGAATTTACACCAACAGCTTTTATCTGTGTTATGCAATCTCTTATGTTTAGTTTACTGAAAATTATTCTTAATATAAGATCAACAGATCTTAATAAGTTATACGATAGAGAGATTGTAAGTTTATATATATTACTAAACGCTAACATGGTTCACCTTAAAATCTCATTGTAAAAGAAGTTTTTATCTACTGATTTTTTATCTCTATTTTCTAGAGGTCTACCAGCTAAGAAGTCTTGTATTTGCTTATCTTTACTATTTTTTATATTTTCAGGCGTATCGCTAGCTATGACTTTTTTGTTACCTACTATAATAATATGATCAGAGATACTTAATGACTCTTGTATATCATGAGAGACAATTAAAGAAGTCATTCCTAATGATTCATTTAGTGTAGAAATAAGTTCTAATAATTTGTTAAAAGAGGCTGGGTCCTGACCTGTGAATGGCTCATCATACATCATGATGTCAGGATCCATAGCTATTGATCTTGCAAGCGCGACTCTACGAGCCATTCCTCCAGATAGTTCACTTGGCATCATATCAATTGTGTGTGCTAGCCTAACAGCTTGAAGTTTTAGTAAAACGATATTATGAATTAATTCTTCACTAAGGTTTGTATTTTTTCGTAGCGGGAAAGCAATATTATCATAGACACTTAGATGTGTAAAAAGAGCCCCTGATTGAAAGAGAAACCCCATTTTTTTGCGTAGTCTGGCTAATTGTTTCTCTCGTGTGCTTTTGCTGATAATAGAATTATCAATATATATATCACCTGAATCAGGTTTTATTAGCCCTGCAATGAGTTGTAAGATAGTTGTTTTCCCAGCTCCGGATGGCCCTAAGATTGTAGTTATTTTGTTAGATGGTATTAAGAATGAAATATCATCATAAATACAGCGCTCATCTCTATAAAAGGAAACATTCCTAAACTCAATATTACTCATTATAAAATAATAGACTAATTAAAAGGAATATTAACTTCTATTGTTGAATTCTTGCTACTATCTTCAACTTTTATATCAATGTCACGAATATTATCTTCGGATAAAGCGACATATTTTTTAACAACTTCAATGATTTCATCTTTAAGTTCAGCGAGTAAATGACTACTGATTTTTGAAGATCTTGGATGCAACTCATTTCTTTGATGTGCAACAATGATTTGAAGTCTTTCTTTTGCTAAAGAGGCGCTCTGTTGTTTTTTGCCTAATCCAAAAAGTTTAGCTAACATAGTTACGATTTACCTATTAATTTTTTAAAGAAACCAGTTTTTTGCTCTGTGTATCTCATTGGTATATCTTTACCAAGAATTCTATCTACTGCATCAAAGAATGCTTTGGCAGCTATAGTATCGTCAAGATGAGTTACGGGATGGCCGCTATTTGAAGCTTCTAGAATATCTTTAGATTCTGGAATTATTCCTACGATAGGAGTATATAGTATCTCACTAACATCCTCAGCCCTTAGCATTGCTCCAGCTTTTGCTCTAGCTGAATCATATCTATTCAGAAGTAGATGAATTTCTTTAAACTCACCTTCTTTTTGTGCCTTTAGAGTTTTACTAGATAGCATTCCTAATATTCTATCAGAGTCTCTTACAGATGAAACCTCAGGGTTAGTTACTATAATTGCAGCATCTGCACATCTCATAGCCATTAAAGAACCTTTTTCAATACCTGCTGGCGAGTCACAAATAATTATATCGAAAGACTGTTTTAATTCTTCGACTACTCTATCTACACCTTCCTCAGTAAGAGCATCTTTATCTCTAGTTTGTGAAGCAGGTATAAGATATAAGTTATCAATTCTCTTATCTTTGATAATAGCCTGGTTTATAGTAGCTTCTTCTCTTACAACATTTATCAAGTCATAAACAACTCTTCTTTCACAACCCATAATAAGATCGAGGTTTCTTAAACCAACATCGAAATCAATAACAACTGTTTTAAGGTTTCTTCTTGCGAAAGCGTATGCAATAGCTGCACTAGAAGTTGTTTTACCAACGCCGCCTTTACCTGAAGTAACTACGAAAACCTTACCTTGTTTTTTTTCACTCATTTTAGTTTAAGCCTCTTATTTTTAATTACTTTAAAAACCTTCTATATGGATTTTATCATCTTGTAGATATACTATATACCCATCAGTTTTGGAACTATCAACAGGTATACTTTCATTGTTGAGTGTAACATATTTTCCTGCGATAGAGACTAATTCTGCTTTAAGGTCTTTACATACTATTTTAGCATCTTTGTTTCCTGAGCTGCCAGCAATTACTCTACCGCCAACCCTGCCATATACAATAATACTACCATCGGCTATAATCTCAGCACCATTATTAACATTTGCCGTGACAATCACATCTGCATCTCGGGCATTAATAGACTGACCAGTACGCACAGGAGAGGTAATTATTTTTGTTGAATAGGATTGTTTAGCCTCATCAATAGCTGCTTCTTTGGCTTTACCACTTTTAAGAATATTGTGTCCAGACTTGGCTAGCTGGGTTTTTATCTCTTTGTTATCAACTACAAAGCCTATTGGAACCATACCATTGTTTTTGAATGATTCTATAACTTTCTCTAAAAAATTGAGAGAACACTTTTCACTTTTATCTATATCGCGAATATCAATCGCAAAAGGAGTGTTTTGGAAAAAAGATGGTGATTGCGAGAGTTTTGAGTTGAGTAAACTCTCAATCTGTGTAATTTCAGTTACATTAATATTAATGGCACTGATAGTATAGTTACCACCTTTAAAATGAAAAGCTTGCTTCATGTGTAAGGCCTTAAAAGTTTAAGAATATATTATTTCTATTTGATTTTAGCTTCTTTATACATTACATGTTTGCGAACTACAGGATCAAACTTTTTAATTTCCATTTTGTTTGGCATTTCTCTTTTATTTTTAGTAGTAGTGTAGAAGTGTCCAGTCTTAGCAGAAGATACTAATCTAATCTTTTCTCTCATTTTTCTTATTCCTCTTTATACAAAGCTTAATTAAATTTTGTGACCTTGAGCTCTTAGGTCAGCAAGAACGGCATCAATACCTTTTTTATCAATAATTCTCATACCTTTTGAGCTAACCTTTAGCTTGATATACTTATTTTCACTCTCAACCCAAAATCTATGAGTGTGAAGATTAGGTAAAAATCTTCTTCTTGTTTTGTTTTGTGCGTGAGAAACATTATTACCAGTAGCAGGTCTTTTACCTGTAACTATACAAACTTTAGACATCTAGAAACCCTCCCTGGGCAAATTTATTTATTATTTTTATACAATATCTCGATGATTTTATTATTTTTTGTCCAAAAAGTAAACTAGTAATATAAATAAGTTTTACTGTTTATTTTTGATTATAAGCTTTAATGTTTATACAAGAGGCATTCCTCCTGCTTGAGCAGAGTCTTGAATGTTATTGTTATAGGTGAAATTAGTTTCTCCTTCATATCCTTCGGCAAGAGTTGGATTAGCGTATCTTGGTGGGGTGTTTGGGTCATTATCTATTTTGTCATCGCTGTTGCTTGATGATGAACTTTGTTGTTTTGATTTGTTCATCATGCTAGAGCCTGAAGTGGCAATTGTAGAACCTGAGCTTGCATTCTTTTCATCTGGTAAGTATAAGGCTCCAGTTTGACCACAAGCAGTTAATCCTAAAATTGATGCGATTGAAATAGTAATTAGTAATTTTCTCTTCATGATGTTTATATTTTTTAGTTATAAATTGCTTATTCAAATTTAACAATAAATGGTACTATTAGCAATTGAATTGTTAATTTAACTTTTGAGATGTTAAAATTCAGTTTAGTCGACTTTCTAGTTTAAAAGTTTATGCAATTTAATGAAGTCAAAGGTGTTGGTGAGGCAACTATTAAAGCGCTAGCTAAATATAATCTGTATAATCCGGATGACCTTTTGACAATCTTCCCTAAAGAGTATAAAGATACTCGTTTTGTCAGCACCATAAGTTCTTTGGTGGCGGATAAGAAGTATCTCATTGAGGGTAGAATAACCAATTTAACATACAAGAAGTTTGGCAAAAAATTCTTACGCTTTGTAGTAAATGATGAGACTGGAATTTGTACTATTGTAATGTTTAAATTTTACCCTAATCAAATAGTTGCACTTGAAAATGCTGAATATGTGCGTTGCTATGGTAAAGTCGATTTATCTTTGAGTCCACAAATGGTTCATCCAGAATGGGCAGTTATAAAAGATGGTGTGTGTGCTATCAAAAAAGAGTTTTCACCAGTTTATCGGTTAAAAAAGGTCTCTGATAAAGTGGTGTCTAGAATAATTTTATCTTGCCTTAAAAGTAAAAGTGTTGCAGATATTTTACCAAGACAGCTATTGCGTGGATTTGGTTTGATGAGTTTTAGTGATGCCTTGTATTATGTCCATGCTCTTACAGATTCTATAGATGACAAATTTATAAATATTGCTAGATCTTCTATAAAGTTTGAAGAAATGCTTGCCTACAAACTTGCTGAGGAGAGTATTCGTAAAAGCATAATAAATAGTAGTGCTCCAAGATTGTCTTTAGAAGAGTCTCAGCAAAATGAATTTTATAAAAAGTTACCTTATCAATTAACCCAAGCTCAGCAACGTACAATCACAGAGATTTTAGTGGATATAAGTCAATCAAGTGCAATGATAAGGCTTCTGCAAGGTGATGTTGGCGCTGGTAAAACAATTGTGGCAGCTATGGCTGTATATACCGCGGTTAAATCTGGATACCAAGCAGTTGTGATGGCGCCTACAGAGATTTTGGCTGAGCAACATTATAGTTTTTTTGCATCATATATGGCAGATTTGGATATTGAGGTTGTACCACTATTAGGTAAGTTAACTGCAAAGCAAACTAGAGAAAGTTTAGAGATTATTAAGTTTAAAAAAGATTGTGTTATTGTCGGAACTCATGCTGTGTTTCAAGAGCGTGTTGAGTATTGTAATTTGGGTCTGGTAGTTGTTGATGAGCAACATAGGTTTGGTGTTGAGCAGCGTTTAGCTTTAATTAATAAATCATCTCTAAACGATAGGCATTTGGTGCCTCATCAGCTCATAATTTCAGCTACACCTATTCCTAGGACTCTAGCGATGACTCTGTATGGAAATTTACAATTATCAATACTTGATGAGTTACCGCCTAATCGTAAGCCTATAGTAACAACGGTCTTAAACAGAGCTAAAAAACAAAGTTTGATAGCTAAAGTTAAAGAAGCAGTATTTCGTGGCGAACAAGTATATTGGGTTTGTCCTTTGGTTGAAGAGTCTGAAAATATGGACTTTTTACAGGATGTCAAAACTTTATATAAAGAACTAGCAGAAGCTTTAGGACAGGAAAATGTAGGTCTTGTATACGGCAGCATGAAATCAAAAGATAAAATACAAGAGATGAGTGATTTTAAAGCCAAAAAGTACAAGGTATTGGTTGCCACTACAGTGATTGAGGTTGGGGTAGATGTGCCAAATGCGAGTATTATGATTATCGATAATGCCGAAAGATTAGGTATATCTCAGCTTCATCAGCTAAGAGGAAGAGTTGGTAGAGGGGCAAAGGAGAGTTATTGTATACTGCTTTATAGTGATAGGATAAGCGAAGTTGGCAAGAAAAGACTATCGCTTGTAAGAGAGTCGCAAGAAGGTTTTTATTTGGCTGAGAAAGATCTCGAGATACGCGGAGCGGGAGATATCTTAGGTAAAGAGCAGTCAGGAGTTTCAACATTTAAGACTTTTGATATAAATGAGTATTATGATAATTATGATAAAATATCTGGTGCTACAGCTATAGTAGAAAGTGAATATCCACATCTAAAAAAGAAATTGGTGGATAAGTGGTTTAAGCAAAGAGTAAATTACGTGGATGTGTGATTATTATGTTATTGGCTAGTGTTGTTGCAATTTTAATTGGTTTGATAGCTACGGTGGTAGTTGTTAGGAATTTGTATAAGCAGAGTGTTAGAAAAGGAACACTTAAATCTAAGAAAGATAAAGTTATTAATGGAGTTATCGTTGGCTTGGCGTTTTTTTGTGTAAGTAGTTTCTCATATGTGCTAATCATAAATATTTGAGGCTTACTTGGTTGCTTTAAGAACTATAGTAAATGGATATAATAAGATTATAAACTTAAAAAACATTCGCTAATATTGGTATAATAAAGGTGAATATTGTATTTAAAAACAAGAGGATTAGCTAATGGCTGTTATCAAGACAGAAGATCTAATAAATAGTGTTGCAGAAGCATTGCAATATATTTCATATTATCACCCGAAAGATTTTATTGATGCAATGTATGAAGCGTACCAACGTGAGGAATCAAAGCCAGCAAAAGACGCGATGGCACAGATTCTTATCAATTCAAGAATGTCTGCTATGGGTAAGCGTCCAATCTGTCAAGATACAGGTATGGTGTGTGCGTTTGTAAAAGTTGGTATGGATGCTAAGCTTGATAAAACTGATAGAACAATTACAGAGCTTGTTAATGAGGGGGTGCGTCGTGGCTATAATGATCCACATAACCCTTTGAGAGCATCTATGGTTTTTCCACCTCATGGAGCTAGAAAAAACACAAAAGATAATACGCCAGCAATTGTACATATTGATTTGGTTCATGGTGATAAGATTGAGATTGATATCGCTGCAAAAGGTGGTGGATCTGAGTTTAAGTCAAAATTTAAAGTTTTAAATCCTAGTGATAGCATTATCGACTGGGTAGAAGAGATGCTTCCACAGATGGGGGCGGGTTGGTGCCCACCAGGAATTATTGGTATCGGAATTGGTGGTACAGCTGAGAAAGCTATGCTTCTTGCAAAAGAATCCCTAGGTGAAGAGATTAATATGCAAGATATCATCAAAAATGGTCCTCAAAATGAGACTGAGCAACTAAGATTAGATATTTATAATCGTGTCAATGCTCTTGGTATAGGTGCTCAAGGTCTTGGTGGTTTGACAACTGTGCTTGATGTTAAGGTTAATGAATACCCAACTCACGCAGCATGTAAGCCTGTAGCTCTTATTCCTAACTGTGCGGCTACTCGTCATGTGCATTTCACATTAGATGGTTCTGGAGCTGTTGATTTGCCAGCACCTAAGATCGAAGATTGGCCAGTAATCGAGCAAGCACAAAATGATGATGTTAAGAAGATTAATCTTGCTACAGTTACTAAAGAAGAAATCGAAGCTCTTAGATCTGGTGATAATGTTTTATTGACAGGTAAGATCTTGACTGGTCGTGATGCGGCGCATAAGCGTTTACAGGATATGTATAATGCTGGCGAAGAGTTCCCTGTAGATCTTAAAGGTAGATTTATCTATTATGTAGGTCCAGTTGATCCAGTTGGTGATGAAGTTGTTGGCCCTGCTGGTCCTACTACAGCTACGCGTATGGATAAATTTACACCATTTATGTTAGAGAAAGCTGGTATTGCTGGTATGATTGGTAAATCAGAAAGAGGTCAGGCTACTATTGACTCTATTGCAAAAAATAAGGCTGTTTATTTTATGGGAGTAGGTGGCGCTGCTTACCTAATCTCTAAATCAATCAAGAAAGCGGAAGTTGTCGCTTTTGAAGACCTTGGTATGGAAGCTATTTATGAGTTTGAAGTAGAAGATATGCCAGTAACTGTTGCTGTAGACTCTCTTGGTGTTTCAGCGCATCAGCAAGGTCCTAAGCTGTGGAAAGCTAAGATTGCTGAAATCAAAAAAGGATAGTTTTCCTCGTTACTAGTGTATATTACGACAATTTGATAATATGAATTTATATCTTTTGAATATTGATAGTTGTTATGAAAATCATAAAAATAACCTCTCAAAATAATCACATATACGAAAATCTAGTTCAACTCTACGAGTGTGAGTTTGCTCCTTTAACAGGTGAAAAACCAGATTCTAATGGTTTATATGTTATCCAAACGCCTATTAAAGGTGGTGTGATAGGTTATCTTGTATATATAGATAACTTGCCAGTGGGTTTTATGGTAATCAAGGAGCTCGAAGAATGTCTTGATGTTGCAGAGTTTTTTATTTTACCAAGCTATAGACGTAATAGAATTGGAATTGATTTTGCTAAAGACATTTTTTTAAGGAATAAAGGCAATTGGCAGATTAGACAGATTCAAGGAGCAGACTATGCGACTAGATTTTGGCGTAGGGTTGTGAAAGAGTTGGTCTGCCTGGATTTTATCGAATCTTTCGAGTATGATTCTGAGTGGGGCTATGTAACTATCCAAAGGTTTGCTATTTAGGTTCTTTATATAGTTTAATTATTAATCTTGATGTTTATGTGTGCTATATTCAATCTATAATTCTTTTCATTTTTGATAGTTTAGGGGGCAGGATATGAAAAAAATGTTATTAATATTATTATTGGTTTCTCCAGTACTTGTTTTTGCTGCAGATAGTGCAGCAAATTCGAATGCAAATGTAGATAATCAACAAGCAAAGCAACAAAAATTTGAGGCTAAAAAGCAACGAATTCTTAAAATGTTGCAAGAAAAACAAGCCTGTGTAGAAAAAGCTAATTCAAAAGATGATCTAAAGAAGTGTAAAGTCCATGGTGGTAAAAAACATAAAAACAAAAAAGATTAATTTATAGTAGGTTTTGATTTTTGGTATAACGATTTTTTGTTAGATTGTGACTTCTATTAAATTTTGTTCTGGGTCAAGTACACAGCTTTCATAATATCCATCGCCTGTGATTCTAGGTTTACCTGTAATTTTAAAACCATCATTTCTTAGTTGTTCTGTTAGTTGATCTACTTTTTCTTTAGATCCTACTGATATGGCAAGATGAATTAAACCAAATCTTTCTGTATTATCGAGATTTAAATTGTTCATGTTTTTTGAGTGCATAATTTCTAATCTTGCTCCAGATTCAAAAGATAAGAAATAAGAAGAAAAGCCTTTTATGGGATTTATATATTTATTATTTGGTTTTGCATTAAAGTATTTACAATAAAAATCTTTCATTAGTTCAATATCTTTCACCCAAATTGCAATATGTTCTATTCTCATATATTGTGATTCCTTTATTATATTGTAAATAGCATTGTAGCTAAGTTTAACCATTAATCTTAAGTTGTATATGTGATATATTTTACTTTATTTGCTTTGAAAAAATAAATTGATGCATAAAGATAAAATATTTGAGTTTATAAAGAAAGTCCAAGCAATATCACATACAGGTGTTGTTTACTCTAAATGTCCATATGCTTTGGATAATTACCATGAACTATTAGAGTTAAGTTCAAAAATGTTACACGAGTATATCAAATCTGATGTACAACCTTATGATATATACAGGGATATGTATTATCCAACACCACAGCCAGGTGTGCGAGTGGTTATTTTTCAAAATAATAAACTTCTAATGGCTGAAGATGCTGATACTCCAAGTGAATGGACTATTCCAGGTGGTTGGTGTGATATTGATCTTTCGCCAGTTGAAACATGTATCAAAGAGGTTAAAGAAGAAACGGGCTATGATATTAAAGTGACTAAATTTTTAGCGCTCATGGATAGAAATAATTATACTCAAAGTGAAATTTATAATGTTTACAGTTTGGTATTTGTAGCAGAGATTGTAGGTGGCGAGAATAGCCCAAATTTTGAGGTTAATAAGGTAGATTTTTTTGATATTAATGAGTTGCCAAAATTATCTCATAAGCTTACAAAAGAAGAGCTGGATATTATTCTAAAAGTATATAATGAAGACTCGGTCTATTTTGAGTAAAATTTTTCTCTGTACACGATAATTTTTTCATATTTTAAGTTCCTTAGTAGTTTTATTGAATATTTTGAGACACAAGGAGAAATCATTGCTATAAAATCCAATTTTTTGAATAGCATTTACAATCATGTCTAGTCCATATCTGAAGTAAGAGTTTTGAGGTCTCCCATGCTTCTTACGTGTAATTTTTTGTATTTTAGCATCTCTATACTCACCAACCTTATGA